>JAGRJX010000237.1 GCA_020442545.1 Lysobacterales bacterium | reverse complement strand
GGATCGGCCTTGCCGGTGCCGAACTCGTAGAAGTTGTTGTAGGTGCTGGCGTCGCGAAAGGTGGTCTGCTCTTCGCGTTCCGGTGCCTGCGGTTTGCGACCGATCTTCGCGAAGCCCGGGTCGCTGTCGCCCGCTTCACAGCCACTCAGGGAAAGCAGGGGCAGTGCTGCACCCGCTTGCAGCAGGCGACGACGAGCCAGATACACCGACTCTGGCGTGATTTCCGACGGCCTTGGCCGGCCTGGGTGATGGGTCTTCATCATTTTCTCCACAGAGTAGCGGCTTGGTGTACCGACCGGAATGTCTTGTTCCGTGCGCGTCGACGGACCGAGCGTATACTGCGGCTGAACGAGTTGTGGTTCAGGGGAGACCCATGACATCCGCGAGCGCCTTCGACCGCGGCCGGACGGTAGTGGCGATTGTCAGCCAGGAAGATGCGCGATTCGTCGACGTCAACGCGGCGATGCGCGAGGAACTGGGCTGGTCGGCGGAGGAAGTTATCGGGCAGCGGCCGGTGGATATTGATCTCTGGCCGGATGCAGATACCCGCTCGCGCATCTATGCCGCCTTGCGTACCCGGCAGCGCGTTGTTGGCTTGCCGTTGCTGGCGCGGCACAAGGACGGTCGGCTGCTGCCTTCACTGCTTGATGTGGAGTGCTTCGAGCGCCACGGGAATATCTTCAATTTCTGCCTGTTGCGCGTCGGCGCCAGCAGTGGCGAGGTGCAGTCTGATCCGCAGATCGAGCAGGCAAGCTATCGCGAACTCTACCTGTCGGCGACCGAAGGGCTCTATCGCAGCCTTCCGGATGGCGGCTTCATTGACGTCAACCCCGCGATGGCGGAGGTTTTCGGGTTCCGCTCGCCAACCGCGATGCTGGCCCTGCGCGATATGCCGGCCAAGCACTACTACGTGGACGCGACGCACGCCGCAGCGGTACATCGGGACCTGTGCGAGCTCGGCGAAATTCGCGGAAGGCGTGCTCTCATCCGTCGCGCCGATGGCGAACATCGGTGGATTCTGGAAAACGCCCACGAAGTGCGTGATGAACAGGGCAGCCTGCGCTTCTACGAAGGCTCGGTGGTTGACATCACCGAACAGGTCGCCGGTGAAGAGGCCTTGCGGCAGTCTGAAGCCATGTACCGCGTGCTGGTCGACCACTGCCGTGACGGTGTGTTTCTGATTCAGCACGGGATTATTGTGTTTGCAAACGCTGCGCTGGCGCACATGCTGGGCTACGAGCAAGGCCAGTTCATCGGCATCGAGTACATGAGGCTCGTCGCGGACGAAGACACTGCGGCTCAGGAGGCTCGCCGCCGGGAGCGTGAATCCGGGTCAATGGCCCAGCAGAGTTACGAAATCCACTTGCGGCACCGGGACGGGCACGTGCGCCTGTTTGCCGTGTTCGCTGATGCCGTGATGCTGCGTGGCAAGCCGGCCTCGACCGGGCTTGTCCGCGACATCACTGAGGACCGTGCTCAGCGGCGCGCCATCGAGGCGGCAGAACGCCGCTATCGGGAGTTGTTTGAACAGTCTCCGGTGGGGCTGTTCCGAACGCTGGAGGACGGCAGCATCGTGGATGCCAATCCGGCAATGGTTCGATTGCTGGGCTACGACGACAGCGGACAGTTGCTGGCAGAAGTCCGGAACGTGGCGATGCTGTATGCCGACGCCAAGGAACGTCCCTTGCTGATCGACAGGGTCTTGCGCGACGGCCGTCTCGTCAATCATGAAACGAAATTGCTCTGCCGCGATGGTCGACAGCGCTGGGTCAATGTCAACGTTCAGCTGCAAGGCGACCATGGCGATGCCCTCGGCGCTGGACAGGTGCGTTTTGCCGGCTCGGTGCAGGATATCCAGCATCGACGGGTGATCGAGGAGGCGTTGCTGCGTTCGGAAGCCCGCTATCGCCAACTGGTGGAGCACAGCCAGAGCGGCGTGTTCGTGGCCAGGGGGCGTCGCTACGTCTACGTCAACCAGCGTATGGCCGCGATGTTCGGTTACAGCGAACGCGAGCTGACCACCATGACTTTCGAGCGCCTGCTGGCGCCGGATTTCCGCGACATTGCCATGGGTCGGCTGCAGCGCTTCGACGAAGGCGAGGAGTTGCCGCTGGAATTCGAGAGCTGCTACCTGCACAAGGATGGCCATCGCGTCTACGTAACCGTCAGCGCCGGACCCGTTGATCTCGACGGCGAGCGCCACCTGACTGGCACGGTGCGCGACATCACCCGCCAGCGCGAGGCCGAGCAGCGTCTGCGCTTCCATGCCGCGCACGATGCGCTGACCGGGCTCCCGAACCGCATGGTATTCCACCAGCGCCTCGAACAACGGATTGCGTCGGCACAGCAGCAGTCACGGCACGACTATGCCGTCCTTTTTGTCGATCTCGATGGCTTCAAGCTGGTCAATGACGGTCTGGGGCATGCGGCGGGTGACCGCCTGCTGGTGAGTCTCGCCGTGGAGCTGGAAGCGGCATTCCGCGACGACGCGCTGGTGGCGCGCTACGGCGGCGACGAATTCACGCTGCTGTCGCTGGACAGCTGTGACAGCGCGAGGGCCGAGGCCATTGCGCAGCGCCTGCTCGAGTTGTTCGCGCAGCCGATCGACCTCGACGGGAGTCGGATCTACTCCGGTGCCAGCGTCGGCATCGTCATGGGTGGGCCTCATTACCGGACACCGGATCAAGTGCTGCGTGATGCCGACACCGCCATGTACCGCGCCAAGGCTCAGGGCAAGGCGGCCTACGTATTCTTTGACGCAGACATGCGCGCAGCTGTGCAGCAACGCCTGCAGATGGAGACCGACCTGCGGCAGGCGCTGGAACGCGAGGAGTTCCGCGTCCACTTTCAACCCATCGTCGACCTGGAAAGTGGTGCCACGCTTGGCTGCGAAGCGCTGCTGCGCTGGCAGCATCCGGCTCGTGGTCTGCTGTACCCGGATGATTTTCTGGAGGTTGCCGAAGAGAGCGGCCTGCTGACCGCGATTGACTGGTGGGTGCTGCGCCATGCTGCCGCGCAAGTCGCCGGCTGGCGGCGGGATTGCAGCAAGTTGCGGCTTAGCGTCAATATTGACGAGCGCCAGTTCAATGACCCGCAACTGCTGTCACGCATCGAAGAAATTCTTGCCGAAGCCGGTCTGCCGGCCGACGGCCTGCAGCTGGAGATCACCGAAACGGTATTCCGTCAGGGCCGAACGCATGCCACCGAACGCCTGGAAAGCCTTGCCGCCCTGGGCCTCAGCTTGGTGGTGGACGACTTCGGTACCGGCTATTCCTCGCTGGAGTCTTTCGCCTCGGCGACGTTCGATGCACTCAAGATCGACCACGGTTTTGTTGCCGACATCACCACCAATTCGCGCCACCAGGCCATCGCGCGGACCATCGTCGGATTCGCCGGGGACCTTGGGCTTCACCTGATCGCCGAGGGCGTGGAAACCCAGGCGCAGCGGGAACTGCTACTGGCCATGGGCTGCCGCTTCGCCCAGGGCTATCTGTTCGGAAAGCCAATGAATCACGAGGCCTTCTCTGCGCGCCTGACGGGAAAATCCGGCCGCGCGGAGCGTCGGGCCTGAGCTTCCGGTCAGTCCGGATGCCGCTTGTTGCAGAGGCTCGTGAGCGCCGCTTCCGTGCTGCGGTGCATCATGCTAAGTTCGATACCGTCCCGCACGGTCATCCCGGAGTTCCCCCATGTCTCGCGGTTTCAATTTCAGCGCCGGCCCGGCCGCGCTGCCAGAGGCGGTTTTGCGCCAGGCCCAGGCCGAATTGTTGGAATGGGGCGGTGAACGCGCCTCGGTGATGGAAGTCAGCCATCGCGGCAAAGCCTTCGTGGAAACGGCCGCCGAAGCCGAACGCGACCTGCGTGAGCTGCTGGCAATCCCGGAAGACTATCGCGTGCTGTTCCTGCAGGGTGGCGCAACGCAGCAGTTCGCGCTGATCCCGATCAATTTCGCCGCTGGCGGACGGGCAGACTACGTGGTGACCGGCGCCTGGGCTGAGAAGGCGGTGAAGGAAGCGCGTCCGTATGCGGATGTCCACGTGGTTGCCGACACCAAGGGCGGCAACTACACCGATATCCCGGATGCGGGCTGGAGCGCCGACCCGTCAGCGGCCTATCTGCACTACACACCCAACGAAACCATCCATGGCGTGGAGTTCCACGACGTTCCCGATGTCGGCGACGTGCCGCTGGTGGCCGATATGTCATCGACCATCCTGTCGCGGCCGGTGGATGTCTCACGCTTCGGCATGATCTATGCCGGCGCGCAGAAGAACATCGGGCCATCGGGGCTGGCCATTGCCATCATCCACGATGATCTGATCGCGCGCTGCCCGGACAACATCGCCAGGATTTTTTACTACAACGCCATTGCCGGCTCGGATTCGATGCTGAATACGCCGCCGACCTTCGCCTGGTACCTGGCCGGGCTGGTGTTCAAGTGGCTCAAGGCGCAGGGCGGTCTCGGCGCCATGGCCGAGCGCAATCAGGCCAAGGCCGATGCCCTGTACGCCGCGATTGACGGTTCAGGCGGCTTCTACGCCAACCCGGTGGCACGGCGTGCCCGTTCCTGGATGAATGTTCCCTTCACGCTGACGGACGCCGCGCTGGACGCCGATTTCCTCGCCGAGTCCAAGGCTGCCGGCCTGCTGGCGCTGAAGGGACATCGCTCGGTGGGCGGCATGCGCGCCTCGATCTACAACGCCATGCCGATGGACGGTGTGCAGGCGTTGATCGACTTCATGGCCGATTTCGCGAAGCGTCGCGGATGACACCAACTGCGTAGAGCGGAGCTTGCTCCGCTACCCCCTGAGGGAAAAGCAGCGGAGCAAGCTCCGCTATTAGGTCCGGCTCGAATCACCAATCACGAATCACCAATCACGGCTCTCACATGTTCCGCATCAAAACCATCAATAACATCTCGCGCTCTGGTCTGGATCGTTTTCCGGACGATCGATATTCGGTCAGTGATGGCGAGAGCAACCCGAACGCCATCATCCTGCGCTCGGCCAACCTCCACGACCTGCAGCCGGGCGAGGCGCTGGAAGCGATTGGCCGTGCGGGTGCCGGCACCAACAATGTGCCGGTGTCCCGCATGAGCGAAATCGGTCTCCCGGTGTTTAACGCTCCGGGTGCCAACGCCAACGCGGTGAAGGAACTGGTGCTGACCGGGATGCTGCTGGCGGCGCGAAACGTCAGTGACGCGCTGGGCTTCGTCGGCACGCTGGGTGGCGTCGAAGACCCGGCCAAGGCGATGGAAGCCGAGAAAAAGCGCTTCGTGGGTTATGAGCTTGAAGGCAAGACGCTGGGCGTGATCGGCCTTGGGGCGATTGGCGTCAGGGTGGCGAATGCGGCCCGTGCGCTGGGCATGACGGTGGTCGGTTTCGACCCGCACATGACCGTCGAAGGCGCCTGGCAGTTGTCTTCTGACGTCGCCAAGGCCGGATCGCTGAACGAACTGTTCGCGACGGCGGACTTCATCAGCTTCCACGTGCCGCTGAATGATGCCACGCGTGGCCTGTTCGGCAACGACGCACTGGCCGTGGCGAAGCAGGGCGTGGTGCTGCTGAACTTTGCCCGCGACGGGATCGTTGATCACGCTGCACTGGCCGAAGGACTGGCTGGTGGCGGGATCGGGCGCTACGTGACCGATTTCCCGCCCACGAAACTGCTCGACAATCCCCGCGTCATCGCCATGCCGCATCTTGGCGCCTCCACGCGCGAGGCCGAGGAGAACTGTGCGCGCATGGTCGTTGACCAGATCCGTGATTTCCTCGAAAACGGCAACATCCGCCATTCGGTGAATTTCCCGGACACGCGCATGGCCCGCGAGGGCAGCACCCGGCTGTGCATCGCCAACCGCAATAGGCCGAACATGATCGGCCAGCTGTCGCAGGTGCTGGGTGCGGCCGGCATCAACATCCACCAGATGCACAATGCATCGCGTGGCGAGTTGGCGTATACGCTGATTGATACCGACAGCGACGTCGACGCCGACGCGCTGGCGGCGTTGCGTGCTATTGATGGCGTGCTGAGGTTGAGGATCGTGTAATGGCAACACGGAAAACCACCCGAACAGCGGATCAGCGGGCGTCGCGTCGGAAGGCAGTGTCGGCTGCAAAGAAGGCAACTGGCCGGAAGGCTGCGACGAAGAAGACGGTCAGCAAGAGCACTGCCGGGGACAAGCCGCCTGCCGGGAAAGCAGAAGGATTGCCGACCGCACCGGCGCTGCCAGAAGTACGCGCTCGTATCGACAGCATCGACCGCGAGATCCAGCAGCTGATCGCCGAGCGCGCGCGCTTTGCCCAGCAGGTCGGTCGCGCCAAGGGCAAGCTGAAGGCCGCCGTTGACTACTACCGTCCCGAGCGCGAGGTGCAGGTGCTGCGCGGCGTGCTGGATCGCAATGGCGGCCCGCTGTCGGACGAGGAAATGGTGCGCCTGTTCCGCGAGATCATGTCGGCCTGCCTGGCGCAGCAGGAGCCGCTGAAGGTTGGTTTCCTCGGCCCGGAAGGCACCTTCTCGCAGCTTGCCGTGCACAAGCATTTCGGGCATTCCGCCCACGGCCTGCCGCTGACCACCATTGAAGAAGTGTTCCAGGAAGTGGAATCCGGCAATGCTGACTTTGGCGTGGTGCCGGTGGAGAACTCCACACAGGGCACCATTCAGTCAACGCTGGACATGTTCCTGACCTCGAAGCTGAAGATCTGCGGCGAAGTCGAGCTGCGCGTGCATCAGCACCTGCTGTCGCGCACCGGGCATATCGGGGACATCGAGCGCATCTACTCGCATCCGCAGAGCTTTGCGCAGACCAAGGCCTGGCTGCGCCAGCACCTGCCGCACGTGGAGAAGATTCCCGTCGCCAGCAATGCAGAGGCGGCGCGTCGTGCCCGCAACGCCGACGATGCGGCGGCGATTGCCGGTGCATCGGCGGGCAGCGTCTACGGTCTGAAGAACGTTGCCGGACCCATCGAGGACCACGCCGACAACACCACGCGCTTCCTGGTGCTGGGCCGCGAGCTGTTCCCGCCCAGCGGCCATGATCGCACCTCGCTGCTGATCTTCATCAAGGATCGACCGGGCGCGTTGTACCAGGTGCTGAGCCCGTTTGCCGACCAGGGCCTGTCGATGAACCGCATCGAGTCGCGGCCGGCGCATTCCGGGCGCTGGCAGTACGCGTTTTTCGTTGATGTCGCCGGCCACGTGCAGGATGAGGCGATGAAGAAGGCCATCGCGCAACTCGATGCTTCGGTGCAGGAAGTGAAGGTGCTGGGCTCGTATCCGGTCGCCGTGCTGTGAGCGAAAGCTTCCGCCGCGAAGCCGGGCAGGGCAGCGTCGAGTCACTGGCACAGGCGGCGATCCGGAAGCTGCGCGCCTACGATCCGGGACACGATCTGGTCGCGTTACGCCGCCAGTTCGACGACCTGATCGAACTGGGCGCCAACGAGAGTCCCTACGGCGCCAGCCATCTGGCCCTGGCTGCGGCGCGTGCCGCCGTCGAAGATGTGCATCGCTATCCGGACCCGCGTGGTGGCGACCTCAAGCAGGCGTTGGCCGAAAGCCTTGGTCTCGGCGTTGACCGGATCGCCCTGGGTAATGGCTCCCACGAACTGCTGATGCTGCTGGGCCAGATTTTCACCAGCCCGGACGCGGCCCTGGCCTGCGCGCGGCATTCGTTTGCGGTCTATGCGCTGTCGGCGATGGCCACCGGCGCGCCGATCCAGTGGGCCGACGCCAATCCACGCGACCACGTCATGCCATGCGGACATGATCTCGATGCGCTGTTGTCGGTGATTGACGGCCGCACGCGGCTGGCCTGTCTCGCCAACCCGAACAACCCCACCGGCACCTGGCTGGAGCGGGAGGAACTGCGGACGTTCCTGTCCAACGTGCCTGAGCACGTCATCGTGGTGGTGGACGAAGCCTATCGCGAGTACCAGGACGATCCCGATGCGGCGACGGCCATCGGTCTGATGGCCGAGTTTCCGCGTCTGGCGATTACCGGCACCTTTTCCAAGGCGCATGGGCTGGCCGGTCTGCGGGTCGGCTACCTGCTGGCGCAGCCGCCGGTGATTGCGCTGGTCGAGCGCCTTCGCGAGTCGTTCAACGTCAACAGCGTGGGATTGGCAGCCGCGCAGGCCGCGTTGGC
>JAGRJX010000236.1 GCA_020442545.1 Lysobacterales bacterium | reverse complement strand
CGTTGAAACCGCCGGTGGTGCCCAGCTCCATCACCGGTGGCGGCGCCACCGCGAAGGCCATCGCATCCTTGATCTGCATCAGCGCACCCATGGCGCGACCGGCAACGGCCTGCACCGAGGATTCCGGCGTCTTGCGCTCCTCCCAATCCTTCAGCTTCACGAAGGCCATGCCGTTGTTCTGGCCGCTGCCCGAGAAGCTGAAGCCCTGCACGGCGAACACCGATTCGATGTGCTCGGCCTCGTTCTTGAAGAAATAGTCCTCGACCTTCTCCATGGCCTTCTGCGTGCGCTGCTGGGTCGAACCTACCGGCGTCTGCACGATGGTGAACAGCACGCCCTGGTCTTCGTCGGGCAGGAACGATGACGGCACGCGCAGGAACAGGAAGCCCATCGCCACCGCGAGGCCGAGGTAGACCACCAGGAAGCGACCGCTGCGCGCGAGAATGCCGCGCACCTGCTTGCGGTAGCCGCGATTTCCGGCGTCGAACTTCAGGTTGAACCAGCGGAAGAAACCCTTCTCGCCGTGATGTTCGCCCTTTTTCAGCGGCTTCAGCAGCGTGGCGCAGAGCGCCGGTGTGAGGACAATCGCGACCAGCACGGAGAGACCCATGGCGGAAACGATGGTGGCAGTGAACTGCCGGTAGATCACACCGGTGGAGCCTTCGAGGAATGCCATCGGCACGAACACCGCGGCGAGCACCAGGCCGATACCGACCAGCGCACCGGTTATCTGGTCCATCGACTTCCGCGTGGCCTCTACTGGCGAGAGCCCTTCCTCGCTCATCAGGCGCTCGACGTTCTCCACCACCACGATGGCGTCATCCACCAGCAGACCGATGGCGAGCACCATGGCGAACATGGTCAGCATGTTGATGGAGAATCCCAGCGCCAGCAGGATGCCCAGCGTGCCCAGCAGCACCACCGGCACGGCAATGGTCGGGATCAGCGTGGCGCGGAAGTTCTGCAGGAACAGGAAGATCACAAGGAACACCAGCACCACGGCTTCACCCAGCGTCTTCACCACTTCGGTGATCGAGGCGCGAACGAACGGCACCGAGTCGAAGGGAATCATGTCGCGCAGGCCGGCCGGATAGGTCGGACGCAGTTCCTTGAGCTTTTCGGCCACGCCGGTCGCGGTGCTCAGCGCATTGGCGTTGGTCGCCAGCTGCAGCGCGATGCCGGACGCCGGCTTGCCGTTGTACCGGCTGATCACCGAATAGCTGTCACCACCCAGCTCGACGCGGGCAACGTCGCCAAGGCGCAGCGTCGAACCGTCGGTGCCGCTGCGTAGCAAGATGTCGCGGAACTGCTGTGGCGTGCGCAGGCGATCCTGCGCGGTGATGGTGGCGTTGATCTGCTGGCCGTCGACGGCCGGCGTGCCGCCAAGCTGACCTACAGCGACCTGCGCGTTCTGCGCCTGGATCGCGGCTACCACGTCCGATGGCGTCAGCCGGTAGGCGGCGAGCTTGCCCGGATCGAGCCAGATGCGCATGGCGTACTGACCGCCGAACACCTGCACGCCGCCAACGCCAGGAACGCGGCTCAGCGGATCGACCAGCGTCGAGGAGACGAAGTCCGCAATGTCCTGCCGGGTCAGGCTGCCGTCGTCGGAGACAAAGCCGATCACCTGCAGGAAACCGGCGCTGGCTTTGTTCACGCCCAGACCCTGCTGCTGCACGATCTGCGGCAGCAGCACGGTGGCGTTCTGCAATTTGTTCTGCACCTGCACCTGTGCGATGTCGGGATCGGTGCCGGAACTGAAGGTGATGGTGACCGAGACCGACCCGTTGGAGTCGCTGGTCGAGGCCATGTATTCCATGCCGTCGAGGCCGGTCATCGCCTGCTCGATGATCTGCGTTACCGAGTTTTCCACCGCCTGCGCGGAAGCACCCGGATAGTTGGCATTGATGGTGATAGTCGGCGGCGCGATTGTCGGATAGCGCGAAATCGGCAGGCGCGTGAGCGCCAGCAGGCCGGCCAGCATGACGATGATGGCGATGACCCACGCAAAGATGGGCCGGTCAATGAAGAAGCGGGCCATGGGTCAGTTGCCGTTGCTGGTCTGGGAAGCCGGATTGGCCGCCGCCGCAGTCGCGGCGCCGCGCTCCACCGGGCGAGCCGGCGAGCCGGGGCGGATCTTCTGCAGGCCTTCGACGATCACACGGTCACCGGCAACCAGGCCACCTTCGACGATCCACTGATCGCCCAGCGTCCCGCCCACCTGGATCACGCGCTGCTCGACGTTGCCATCGGCACCGACCAGCATCGCCTGGGGCTCACCGCGGGCGTTGTGACTGACGCCCTGCTGTGGCACTAGCAGGCCGTTCTCACGTTGGCCGGTGACGATGCGCGCTCGCACGTACATGCCCGGCATCAGCAGGCCATCCGGATTCGGCGCCAGCGCGCGCAGCAGGTAGCTGTCGGTTTCCGGATTGACGGTGGCGTCGGTGAAGGCCAGCGTCGCCGCCTGCGGATAGCGGGCACCATCCTCCAGCAGGATTTCCACGGCCACCGCTTCCGGCTGCTGCAGCGAACCGCTGTCGATGTCGCGACGCAGGGCCAGCAGTTCGCTGCTGGACTGGGTGAGATCCACGAATACCGGGTCGACGGCATTGATCGTCGCTAGCGGCGTTTCCTGGTTGGCGGTGACCAGCGCACCCTGGGTCACCGAGGATTTGCCGATGCGACCGCTGATTGGCGCCACGATGCTGGCGTAGCCAAGGCGGATGCGGGAGCTCTGCAGCGCGGCACGGGCGACGCCGACATCGGCTTCCGCGGTACCCAGCGCCGACACCGCGTTGTCGTTGGCCTCACGGCTGATCAGCCCGCGCGTGAGCAGGTCGGCATTGCGCTCGGCGGTGAGCCTAGCGGCTTTCAGCACGGCCTGGGCACGATTGACCGCGGCCTGGGCACTTGCCACGTCAGCGCGATAGGCCGCATCGTCCAGCTGGTACAGGACGCTGCCTTCTTCGACCAGACTGCCCTCTTCGAACAGGCGCTTGGCAACGATGCCGCCAACCTGTGGGCGAACCTCGGCCACCAGATGCGGATTCACGCGACCCGGCAACTCACGCTGCAGGGTGATCGGCTGCGGTTGCAGGGTCACCACGGTGACCTCCGGCGCGGGCATGCCCTGACCAGCCTGCTGTGCGCCACCGTCACCGCCAGCGCAGGCAGTGAGCAGGGTCAAAGGCAGCAGGACAGACGACAGCAGCACGACACGAGCCGTGCGCGAAACGATCAAACGAGGCATTGGGAAACCCGTTAGTTTAGAAATTGGACGCGGAGAATGAACGATCATTCACCACTAGTCAATCCAACGAATGACCTATCCGACGAACACTTCCTGCGCGTATGGCGTTCCCCGCTCTGCCCCGTCAGCGGGGAATCGACGCCGAAAACGGATTTCTCAAGTCATTGACTTTTAAGACAGTTCACGACTGATCATGAACTGGTCAGCGCCTGATCAAGACCCCGCGCGACGGAATCGGCACCTTGGCCGGCATGTTCCGATTCGCGCCATTTCAGCCAGCTCGACGCCTCCAACTGTTGCCACGGCTGGCGACTGCCGCCTGTCTGACTGGCCTGGTTGCGCAAGTGGCCGCGACCGACTTCCGGATCAACATCACGGCTGACATCGCCGACGCAGACACTAGTGACGGCCGCTGCGATGCCGATGCCGACCGCGCCGACGAGCAGTGCAGCCTGCGTGCCGCCGCCGAGCAGCTGCTGTCCCTGCCGGCCGGCAAGCATCGCATCCTGCTGGACCGGCTGCCGGCCGGCAGCCGCCTGCGCATCGAAGGCGAGACCATCCGCGTGCCCGCCGGCACCGAGCTGCTCGGCAATACCGAACGGTTGCTGCCGGTGACGGCATCGACGACCGCGCAGCGTCCGCTGTTCGCGATCGAAGGCGACGGTGGCATCCGTCTCAGCGGCCTCGACATCCGCCTCGGCAGCGACGCTGGCAGCCTCCTTGCGATGCAGGACCCGCAGCAGTCCGCCGGCCTCGCGGACCTGCGCATCGGCTCCACCATCGCCACGACACAGCGGGCCGTGCCTGCGCTGCGCCTGGTGGCCGGCCATGTCGACTGCCTGCGCTGCCGCTTCGTTGATGGCGGTTCGACGGCCATCGACGTCCGCGGCGGCGAGCTGCGGCTGGTCGATTCGCTGGTTTCCGACAACCGTGGCGCTGACGGCGGTGGCCTGCACATCACCGGTGGTCGCGTCTGGTTGCAGCGCAGCGAAGTGTCGCGCAATCGCAGCGAGGCCGATGGCGGCGGCATTCGTCAGAGTGGTGGCGAACTGTGGATGGTTAACAGCCTGCTGCGCGGCAACCTGGCGGCGCGCGGCGGCGGTGGTCTGGCCATCAGCGGCGGTGTCGCCGAGCTGCAGAACAGCAGCGTGATCGGAAACGTCGCCAATGCCAATGCAGGCGGCGAGCAGATCGGCGGCGGACTTCTGAGTGAAGGCAAAGCCCAGGTCCGCCTGCGCAACAGCATCGTCAGCGCCAATCGCGTGCTGGCAATGACCT
>JAGRJX010000032.1 GCA_020442545.1 Lysobacterales bacterium | reverse complement strand
AGCCCAGCGCCATGAAGATGGTCGCCGTGCCCAGAAGCGCCGCAATGGTCATGCCCGAGGTCGGATTCGAGGTGACGCCGACCAGGCCGACAATGCGCGCCGCCACGGTGACGAAGAAGAAAGCGAACAGCACCACGCAGACCGCCGCGGCCGCACGATGAGCAAAGTCGTCGAGGCCACCAAACACCTGTGGCACCATCGCCATCACCAGGGCGACGATCACCAGTCCCGCCATGAGGATCGACAGCGGCAGGTTGCGGTCGGTTCGCGGCGTGTCGTCTTCCGCGCCCGATGGCGCATCGAGCTTGCGGAACTGCCCGACGCCGACCTTGAAGCTCTCCAGCATCATCGGCACCGAACGGATCAGCGTCATGATGCCTGCTGCGGCCACCGCACCGGCGCCGATGTAGCGCACGTAGCGGTTCCACAGCTGGCCGGCGCTCATGTCGCGGATCAGCATCTCGGTTTCCGGGAACAGCGGCGCGGTCAGCGACTCGCCCCAGTAGTGCAGGCCGGGGATGATGACCAGCGCCGCCAGCAGGCCACCGCCGACCATGATCGTGGCGACGCGGATGCCGAGGATGTAGCCCACGCCGAACAGCGCCGCCGATAGATCAAAGCCGACCGCCGCCTTCTTGATGAAAGGAATCGGCAGGCTGACGTCACCCGGAATCGCGCGCAGCCAGGAGGTCAGCGCCTTGAAGCCGGCACCGGCCGCGATGCCGTAGAACACGTTCTTCGCCTGCCCGCCACCGCCCTGGCTGGCCTTCAGCACTTCGGCGCAGGCGGTGCCTTCCGGATACGGCAGGCGACCGTGTTCGCGCACGATCAGGAACTGCCGCAGCGGCACCATGAACATCACGCCGAGCAGGCCGCCGCAAAGCGCCAGCAGCACCATCTGCAGCAGCTGCGGCGGCACGCCCCACATGAACAGCGCCGGCAGGGTGAAGATCACGCCAGAGGCCAGCGAGCTGGAGGCGGAACCCGTTGTCTGCGCGAGGTTCGCTTCAAGGATGCTGCCGCCGCGACCGAAGCCCTTCAGCAGACGGAACATGGCGACGGTCATCACCGCCACGGGGATCGAGGTGCTGACGGTCAGGCCGGCACGCAGACCGAGATAGGCGTTGGCGGCGCCGAACAGGATGCCGAAGACGATGCCGAGGACGATGGCCTTGATGCTGAACTCGGCCGGCGATTCGACAGACGGGACGTAGGGTTTGAAGTCGGCGGCTGGCTGGCTGTCGGCTTGGTTCACGGTACTGCTCCGGAATACGGCCAGAATTGGCGAAGGCCCGATGGTGTCAGCCTGCCTGCCGTGGGGCAAGGCGGCGCGAAGCGGGCAGCGCCCATGAGTAGCAATGAGTCAGAAGTGAGCCGCACGCCTTCAGAAGCCGCAAGGGGTCAGAAGCAAGTCGCACGCTTCGCGTGCTGTCAGTGGAAGCCGAAGAAAAAGCAAAACAACGCAATTGCGCCGCTACCTGCTCCGCCCTTGCTGTTACTGACTCCTTGCCTCTCACAGACCCGCGAAGCGGTCGACTCACCTCATTCCGGCACCGCAACGTTACAGAAACAGGTCAGGCATCAGCGGCTGACCCGGTTCGACCGCATAGCCCTCGAAATCACTGACGCCGGCTTCTCGCAGCACGTCCTCGTCAATCAGGAACTGGCCGTGGAAACCGGTCGCCTCGCGACACAGCACTTCGCGGGCGGCATCGGCCATGATCGCCGGCGTCCGGCAGCGTGCTACCTCGACGCCGGGGATCATCTTCAGCGCGTCGGTGGCGATCACGGTCTTCGGCCACAGCGCATTGACCGCCACGCCTTGCGGACCGAACTCGGCGGCCAGCCCCAGGGTGACGAAGCTCATGCCCATCTTGGCCAGGGTGTAGCCGGTGTGCGGACCCCACCACCTCGGCTCCAGGCTGGGCGGCGGCGCCAGCGTCAGGATATGCGGGTTGTCCGACTTCAGCAGCTGCGGCAGGCAGCGCTGGGCACAGAGAAAGCTGCCACGGCTGTTGACCTGCTGCATCAGGTCGAAGCGCTTCATCGGCGTGTCCAGAGCACCTCGCAACCAGATCGCGCTGGCGTTGTTGACCAGCACGTCGATGCCGCCGAATCGTTCCACGCTCGCATCCACGGCGGCCTGCACCGACTCCTCGTCACGAATATCGCATTTGACCGCCAACGCCTTGCCGCCAGCGGCCTCGACCTCGGCCGCTGCCGTGTGAATGGTGCCGGGGAGCTTGGGGTTGGCTACGTCTGACTTGGCGGCGATCACCACGTTGGCGCCGTCGGCAGCCACGCGGCGGGCGATGGCCAGACCGATGCCGCGCGAAGCACCGGTGATGAAGACCGTTTTTCCGGAAAGACCAGGCATTGCAGACTCCTCGATGGTTTGCCGTGCATTGTCGCATCGACCGGCATCTCGGATCGAAGTCCCGGCGTCATCCCTGGCATCTATAATCCGCGCATGGATGCCGCCACCCTCGATGCCCTGGTCCAATGGCTGGGCGAAAACCCCCTGCTGGCAGGCGGCGTCATCTTCCTGGTGGCCTTCTGCGATGCCGTGGTGATCCTGGGCATCGCGGTGCCGGCACTGCCGATCCTGTTCGGTGTCGGCACGCTGGTCGGGCTTGGCCACATCAGCGGCCCGTATGCGGTGATCGCCGCTTCGCTGGGGGCCTTCTGCGGCGACGGCATCAGCTATGTGTTCGGCCGCCACTACGGCGAGCGACTCAAGGGCTTCTGGCCGTTCTCGAAGCATCCGGACTGGCTGGACAGTGGCGAACGCTTCTTCCGCCGACATGGCCTGAAAGGCATCGTGATCGCCCGCTACGTCGGCGCCGTGCGGCCCTTTGTCCCGGCCATTGCCGGCATGCTGCGGATGCCGCTGAAGCGCTACGCGCCGGCCAGCCTGTTCGCCTCGTTCACCTGGGGCCTGCTGTTCATCGTGCCGGGCTGGATCTTCGGCGCTTCGCTGGACCTGCTGGCCGCGGTCGCCGGCCGGCTGATCACGGTACTTGGTCTGCTGGCGGCCGTGCTGGCGGCGATTTTTTTCGTGACCGGCTGGCTGTATCGCCTGCTGGCGCCGCGCACCGCCACGCTGGTCGAACGCGCGCTGGCCTGGTCCTACCGGCATCCGGTGATCGGCCGGGCCACCACATCGCTGATCGACCCGAACCGGCCAGAGTCGGCGTCACTGCTGTTCATGGCCCTGCTGCTGATCGCCGCCGGCTGGGCCTTCTTCACCCTGCTGCTGATGGCGCTGGGCAACGGCGACCCCCTGAGCTGGGACCTTGCCGTCCACCAGACCATGTTCGAACTGCGCTCGCCGCTGGCCGACCACCTGATGGCCTCCATTGCCGACCTCGGCGACTGGCAGGTGGTGTTGCCGACCGCGCTGGCCGTATTCGGCTGGCTGCTGTGGCGGCGGCGGCACATTGCCGCCATGCACTGGCTGGCGGCCATCGCCTTCGGCGCGGTGCTGCCGGCCAGCCTCGGCTATCTGCTGGACATGCCGCTCCCGCCGGCGGCGCTGACCACGGTCGGCTTCAGCTTTCCTTCGGCGCCGCTGATGATGGTCACCGTGCTGTTCGGCTTCTTCGCCGTGCTGGTCGCGCGCGAGCTGCCGGGACGCCGTCGCGGCTGGCCGTATGTCATTGCCGGCCTCGCGGTCAGCCTGGTCGGTTTCGCGCGGCTGTATCTCGGCGCACACTGGCTGTCTGACGTGATCGGCGGCGCGCTGCTCGGGATGGTCTGGATCGCCATCATCGGATTGGCCTACCGCTCGCGCGTGTTGCGCTCATTCTGGGTTCGCCCTGTGACTCTGGTGTTCTTCAGCAGCGTGGCGCTGTTCGGCATCTGGCACGGCTCCAATGCCGCAACGGCCACGCTGGAGCGTTTCCGGGTACCGCTCATCCGCGAGCCGATTACCGAGCAACACTGGTGGCACGACGGCTGGCAACAGCTGCCGGATCGACGCAACGAGCTGCGCAGTCGCGACGGCTGGCCGTTGAACGTGCAGTTTGCCGGCGGACTCGAACAGCTTCGCCGTGATCTGGGAGCCGCCGGTTGGCAGGTGACGCGCACCGGTGGCTGGGTCGACCTGCTGCGCAGCCTGGACGCCGATGCCACGCCCGAAAACCTGCCGCTGCTGCCTGCCTCGCACAACGGCCGGCCGGACGCGCTGGTCATGAGCCGACCCGGCAGTGACGCCAACAGCCGCTACGTGCTGCGCCTGTGGCCGTCACGCCTGCAGCTGGCCGACGGCGCAGTGCCGGTCTGGCAGGGCACCATCGCCGCGATGCAGTTCGAGCATCGCCTGTCCTGGCTCAGCGTGTGGCTGTTCGACGCCGATCGCGCCGATGACCGCGCCGCCCGCCAGCTGCTGCGCGAGGCCCTGCCCGACTACCGCCAGCGCCGCGTGATCCGCGAGGAGAATGCCGACGGCGAGCGCGATGCGGTGCTGCTGCTGCGCCAGCTGTGAGGCCTCCAGCTACTAGGGCGGCAGGATGATGATGAAGTTCTCGAAGCCGTTCTTGAACAGCCCGGCGTATTCGACCGCACCGATATCGCAACGGCCGCCGATCAGCCGACCGTTCCCGAGCTGGTCATACGGCCCGCACGCCGATACGGTGCTGCCCGGCACATCCGGGCTGGCCGTGTTGGCTGCAGGACCGCCCGGTTTCGGGAAGCGCGCCGGAAGATCAAGATCGCGCCGCAGCGGGCCGAGTGCGGCGTCCAGGCTGACCAGCGATTGATTGCCGTCCGCCGTGGACAGGTTGCAGCCTGTACCCCCGTCAATGTTGTATCCATTGTTGTCGAGCCCCGACGGCGCAGTCGGCTGCAGAAAGCAGTCGCTGCCGCTATCCGCCGCGTTCCCGGCGATGATGCTGTTGCGAAGCCAGAAAATCGCCGGAGCAACGCCGTCCGAACGCCAGCTCACGCCTGACTTCGCATTGTCCGTAATGGTCACGCTGCGCAGACGCAGATTGCCGTTCGTCTTGTAGATACCTTCTGCGCTGCCGCCATCAACGGTGCTTTCAACCAGCTGCAGCTCGCGCTCGGCATGCCAGATGGTGGCGCCAATGCCGAACAGGCGACCGCTCACGGTCGATCCGTTGTCGTGGAGACTGCTGCTGGAAATGACGAGATGACCGCGACTGTATATCGCCGCACCCTGCGCATCCGCCGCACCACCTTCCACGAGGTTGCCGGCGAACTCCGAGTCGAAGACATCCAGCTGGAAGACATCGGGTAGCGACGCGCCATCGGCATAAATGGCGCCCCCGACGCCTGCGCGGTTGTCCAGCAGATGGCAGCGATGCATCTCGCTGAACAGGTCCGATCCGTTCAGGAAGCGGATTGCTCCGCCGGCAAACGTATCCAGCCCTGCATTGCTGTTGGTGGCGTTGCCGTTGCGGATGGTGAGGTTGGTGAATCCGACGTCGAAGGTGCCCGGGCGGACGTCGAACACGCGATCCAGGCCACCGCCATCAATCACCGCCTGACAGTCCAGGCAGCGGATCGTAACGGCCGCAGTGATATCGAGGTCACCGGTCGCGCCCGCGTTCTCGTCGATGCCGGCAATGCTGAGTGCATACACGCCCGCCGACAGCTCGATCATGTCCGCCTCGCCGTTGGCGTTCGCCTCCATGATCGCCGCGCGCAGGGTGCAGGGTGCCTGCGGAAGCGAGGTGGCCGCGCAGAATCCATTGCCGGGACTACCGTCCGGCGCATCCTGGAAGCTGGTCACCGCAAGCGTGGCGGCAGGCGCGGGAGGGAGGGTCGCGATGGCGAGCAACAGGATGCCCGCCCAAACCGCGAGTCTGGAACTCGTCATGGTCTGGGTCCTTCTGATGGTGGCCCCGGAATACGGCGACAGTATGCGCCCAAAGGTGAATCCGGCCGCAATACGCCGCCGTCTGGTTCACCGCCACCCGCTACGCCGACGAGAAGCGCGGCAGCCACTCCAGCAGGCGGTCCAGTCGTGCGTGCGGATCGTCCATCTGCAGCAGGGCCTGGCGTTCGTTTGGTTCCAGCGGCAGGCGTTCGGCCATGCGGAAGCCGACCCAGACCGGGTCATCCAGCCGCTGCGGATCGAAGCCCGGAATGGGCGCAGCA
The DNA here is from genome assembly GCA_020442545.1 of Lysobacterales bacterium. GTDB lineage: Bacteria > Pseudomonadota > Gammaproteobacteria > Xanthomonadales > Xanthomonadaceae > JACKOX01. The sequence continues at coordinate 8,105 of JAGRJX010000032.1, read as the reverse complement.
TCGCCGCTACCGGCTTTCTCGCTACCCGCTTCTTCGGCATCCGCTTCAAGCAGACGCGACAGCAGCGTGGCCAGCAGGCCGTGCTGCGGTCGCAGCGGCTCGTCGGCGTGCTCGGCGAGACACCATTCGACATCGCCGACGATCAGGCCGTTGTCGCGCAGGCGGGTGCGGCGCACGTGGAAACGGCGACCACCACGCACCGTAATGCCGAGCAGGCCGTCATCCAGCGTGTAGAAATCGGTGATCCGCGCGCGAGTGCCCCAGGCGGCGGGTAGCGCCGGCTCGCCGGCTTCCTCGCCCTGCACGATCAGGCAGACGCCAAAGCCGCTGTCGCGGCGCGAGCAGTCGCTGACCAGATCCAGATAACGCGGCTCGAACAGCCGAAGGCGCATCTCGCCGCCGGGAAACAGCACGCCGTGCAGCGGGAACAGCGGCAGGTCGCCAGTGGGTGCGTTGGTTGCGCGCGCAGTCTGGGTCATGTCCCGGACAAGGCTGCCAGAAACCGGTGTGGCACGCCGTCGAAACCGCCGTTGGACATGAACAGCACGCGGTCGCCGGGGCGCACCAGCGCCAGCAAATCATCAATCAGCGTCTGGCTGTCGCGATGCAGGTGGCCATCGCGCAACGCCGCGATCACCGGCTCGGCATCCCAGGGCAGGTTCGCCGGCAGCAGGAAGCGCACCAGGTCGGCATCGGCCAATGACGGCCCCAGTGCCGCCGCATGCGCGCCCAGGCGCATGGAGTTGCTGCGCGGTTCCAGCACAGCGATCAGTCGTCCCTCGCCATCCGAAGAAGCCATCTGCCGGCGCAAGCCGTCGATGGTGGTCCGGATCGCCGTCGGATGATGCGCGAAATCGTCGATGACGTGGATGCCATCATGTTCACCGAGATGCTGCAGGCGGCGCGCCACGCTCTGGAAGTCGGCCAGCTTCGGCAGCAGCGTCGCCACGTCGACACCGGCTGCATCGCAGGCCGCGAACGCGGCCAGCGCGTTCATCACGTTGTGCCGGCCGAGCAGCGGCCAGCCTGCTTCACCGACGACCTCGCCGCCACGCAGCAGGCGGAAGGCAGAGCCGTCATCGGCAGTCAGCTCGGCGCGCCAGTCGGCGTCCGCGTCGATGCCGAACGTCGTCACCGGCGTCCAGGCGCCGCGCTGCAGCACGTCCGCCAGGTTCGCATCCTCGGCGTTGACGATCAGCCGGCCATTGCCCGGCACGGTGCGCACCAGGTGATGGAACTGGGTCTTGATCGCGTCGAGGTCAGCAAAGATGTCGGCGTGGTCGAACTCCTGGTTGTTGAGGATGGCGATGTCGGGCCGGTAGTGGACGAACTTGCTGCGCTTGTCGAAGAAAGCGCTGTCGTATTCGTCGGCTTCGACCACGAAGTCCTCGCCGCCACCCAGTCGTGCCGACACACCGAAGTTGGCCGGCGCACCACCGATCAGGAAGCCCGGCTCGCGACCCGCCGCGTCCAGCAGGAAGGCCAGAAGACTCGATGTCGTCGTCTTGCCATGCGTGCCGGCCACGCCGAACACGCGCTGGCCGCGCAGCACGTTCTCGGCCAGCCACTGTGGCCCGGAAATGTAGTCGAGACCGGCGTTGAGCACATGCTCGACCGCCGGATTGCCGCGCGACAGCGCATTGCCGACGACAATCTGCTCGCAGTCGTCACTGATGCGGTCGACGGCATAGCCTTCGCGCAGCGCGATGCCCAGCTGCTCCAGCTGCGTGGACATCGGCGGATAGACGTTCTGGTCGCTGCCTTCGACCTGATGTCCAGCCTCGCGCGCCAATGCCGCCACGCCGCCCATGAAGGTGCCGCAGATACCGAGGATGTGGAGTTTCATCCGCTGCACCTGGCACAGGGATGTGCCATCGGCCAGGGGCATGGCCGCGACACGTGGCTCGCCGAAGGCGTGATCGTGTCGATGCCGGCGGCGGCAGGATGCCCCGTCCGGCTCCAGCCACGAATGCCGCAAACACCGAGGATGTGGAGTTTCATGCGCGCCAGTCTAGCGGGCGCGGGGCCATGCGATAAGTCAGAGACTCACTCCGTCGCGTCAGCCACCGCATCAACGATGCGATCGAACACCGCGTCCATTTCACCAACGCCGTCAACGCAGGTGACTTTGCCCTGCCCGCGATAGAAGTCGACCACCGGTGCGGTCTGCTCGTTGTAGACCTCGAGGCGCGTGCGCACCGCTTCGGGTGTGTCGTCCTTGCGGCCTTCCTGTGCGGCGCGGCCGGCGATGCGCTCGACCAGCAGGTCGGTGGGCACGTCCAGCTGCACGGCCACGTCCAGCGGCTGGCCGATGCGCGCCAGCAGTTCGCCCAGCGCATTCGCCTGAGCGAGGTTGCGCGGGTAGCCGTCGAGGATGAAGCCGCCGGCGGTGTCGGACTCGGACAGGCGCTCTTCCAGCATGCCCAATACGATGTCATCGGACACCAGCTCGCCACGCTCCATCACCGCCCTGGCCTTGAGGCCCAGCGCCGTTTCGGCCTTGACCGCTGCGCGCAGCAGGTCGCCGGTGGAAATGTGCGGAATCGCGTAGTGATCCTTGAGGCGGGCAGCCTGGGTGCCCTTGCCGGAACCGGGGGCGCCGAGTAGAACAAGTCGCATGGAATGGTGGATCCTGTAGTTCGATCAGTCGGTCATCGTATCCAGGCGCTGGGCCGGACGACGACCGACGGGGAACGACGAACGCTAAACGCCCGCCGCAGGCAAGTCAATTTCGGCGGGGTTTGTGGGTGTGGAGTGAGTCGCAGGCTGCGCCTGCTGTGAGAAAAGGCCGAAGGCTGCGCCGGAATGAGGGCTTGATCCACCTTGCCCGATGCTGCTGATACTGACCGCTCACAGGCAGCGAAGCTGCCGACTGACCTCCTCACTGCCACACCGAAGCGGAAGCGCCAGAGAAAACAAACACTTGAAAGGTCAAACATGAGTCAGGGAAAACTGCTGTACGCCCAATCCGGCGGCGTCACTGCCGTCATCAACACCACCGCCGCCGCAGTGATCGAGGCCGCGCGGGCGGCGAAAGTGCCGGTGCTCGCGGGCCAGAACGGCATCGTCGGCGTGCTGCGCGAGGAGCTGATCGATACCCGCCGTGAATCCGCCGCCGACATCCGCCGGCTGGCGCAGACACCGGGCGGCGCCTTCGGCAGCTGCCGCTTCAAGCTCAAGGACATCGACACCGACCGCGCCCACTACGAGCGCCTGATCGACGTCTGCCGCGCGCATGACGTGCGGTATTTCCTCTACAACGGCGGCAACGATTCGGCCGACACCGCGCTGAAGGTGTCGCAGCTGGCCAGGGAATTCGCCGATTCTGATAGGTATCCACCGCTGGCCTGCATCGGCGTGCCGAAAACGGTGGACAACGACCTCGCCGTCACCGATTGCTGTCCGGGCTTCGGCTCGGTGGCCAAGTACACCGCCACCAGCGTGCTGGAAGCCAGCTTTGATGTCGCCGCCATGGCCGAGTCATCGACCAAGGTGTTCGTGATGGAGGTGATGGGCCGCCACGCCGGCTGGATCGCCGCCGCTGCCGGCCTGGCCGGCAATGGCAGGGACGAGCCGCCGCACCTGATCCTGTTCCCTGAAGTGCCGTATGACGAAAAGGCCGTGCTGGCCGAGATCCGACGCGTGGTCGAGCGCGTCGGCTGGTGCACGGTGGTGGTGTCGGAAGGCCTGCGCCATCCGGACGGCCGCTTTGTCGCCGAAGCCGGCGGCAAGGACGCCTTCGGCCACGCGCAGCTGGGCGGCGTCGGACCGACGCTGGCCGGCACCATCACTGCCAAGCTGGACCTGAAGACGCATTGGGCCGTGCCCGACTACCTGCAGCGCTCGGCGCGGCACATTGCATCAAAGACCGACTACGACCACGCCCTTGCCGTCGGCGAAGCCGCCGTGGCGCTGGCGCTGGCCGGCAAGAACGCCGTGATGCCGGTGATCAGGCGCACCAGCGACCAGCCCTATCGCTGGAAGATCGAGCCGGCGCCGCTGACTCGCATCGCCAACCGCGAGAAGAAGATGCCGAAGCGCTACATTCGCCGCGATGGCTACGGCATCACCGACAGCTGCCGCCGCTACCTCGCCCCGCTGATCCGTGGCGAAGCGCCGCTGGAGTACGGCCGCGATGGTCTGCCGAAGTTCGTGAAGCTGAAGCGACAGCTGGTGGCGAAGAAGCTGCCCGACTACCCGGTCTGAAAGATTGAGAGACTTGCCGCAACCGACCCGCACGACGCATCCTGACTGCGATGAATGCCCGTCTTCACCCCGATCAGGATGTCGCTGCCTTTCCGCTGCTTTCCGGTGACGCGGGGCGCGTGTTCGCCTGGCGTGGCTCGACGCCGGTCAGTGCAGCGCAGTTCCTCGGCGAAGCGCTGACGCTGGCGGAAACGCTGGATGGCCACGGCCATGTGCTGAATCTCTGCGAGGATCGTTACCGCTTCCTGCTCGGCTTTGCCGCCGCGTTGATCAGCGGACTGCCGACGCTGCTGCCGCCCTCGCGAAGTCCCGCCACGCTGACCGGGTTGGTGCAGGATTTTGATCGCGTGCAGGCGATTGGCGATGCGGATTCGATTTGTCCGGACCTGCTGGCGCGACTGCCTGTCCACTGTCGATTGCTGCCGCTGGACGCGTCATCAGCGGAGCCCCGCTGGCCTGCTCCGGACATTGCCGCTGACAGCCTGGCCGCCGTCGGCTTCACCTCCGGCAGCACGGGTGCGCCAATGCCGCAGCAAAAATACTGGGGGAGCTTGTGCACCAGCAACCTGCACAACGCAACAGCGCTATGGCGCTGCTTGCGGGAAGCTGGTCACGGGGACGCTGCGGGCAGCGTGGTGGCCACGGTACCCGCGCAGCACATGTGGGGCATGGAGGCATCGGTGCTGCTGCCGTTGCGCACCAGCATCGCCGTGCATTCGGGCCGGCCATTCTTTCCTGCCGACATCGCGCAGGCATTGGCGGAACTGCCCCCGCCACGGGTTCTGGTGACCACGCCGGTACACCTGAAGACCCTGGTGGGCAGCAAACAGCCGCTGCCAGAACTGGCGGTGATCTTGTGCGCCGCTGCGCCGCTGTCGCCGGAACTGGCGAAGACAGCCGAAGCCACCACCGGCGCGCGCGTGCTGGAAATGTTTGGCAGCACCGAAACCTGCGTGTTCGCGTCACGCCGCACCGCAGTGGATGACGACTGGACGGCCTATCCAGGCGTCTGCTTCGAGCCGTCCGCCGGCGGCACGCGGATTGGCGCAGGCTGGCTGCGCTCACCCGTGGTACTTCCCGACCACATCGATGCGGATGAAAGCGGTCACTTCCGCGTGCTTGGACGCAGCAGCGACCATCTGGAGATTGCCGGCAAGCGCGCGTCGCTGGCAGGTCTCACCGCCAGCCTGCAGGCGCTCGACGGCGTACTGGATGCCGTCGTCTTTGCGCCCGATGACGGAGGCGGCGAGGTGCAGCGCCTCGCCGCACTGGCAGTAGCACCCACGCGGAGCGAAGCGGCACTGCTGAAAGAGCTTCGCCAGCACATTGACCCGCTATTCCTGCCGCGACCGCTGCGCATCGTCGATGCTCTGCCGCGCAACGCCACCGGCAAGCTGCCGCGCGCCGCCTTGCTGGCAACGCTGGGTGACGCTCGATGTCGTAAGGACTGAACGCGCGCCAGTCACCCGGAGACACTATAATTGCGGCGAGATGATTGACGCCTGTTCCGGGTTGGGGAGCCCGTTCCGATGACACCGATCACGCCGCTGGCGGTCACGACCCGCACGGCGACGACTGCCTGTGGGCGCGGTCTTGCTGCGCTGCGCAGCGCCCTGCGCGACGGCCGCAGCGGCCTGCGCGCCAATGATTTCCCCGGCTGCAGCCTCGCCACGCATATCGGTCGCGTCGATGGGCTGGAAGATGCGGCGCTGCCGTTCGAGTTCGCCGAATGGGACTGCCGCAACAACCGATTGGCCTGGCTGGCGCTGAACCGGGACGGCGTGTTCGAACGCGTGCAGGCGCTGCGCGAGCAGCATGGCGCGACGCAAGTGGCGATTATTGTCGGCACCTCGACCAGCAGTATCGGCGCCAGCGAGGCAGCCTACCAGCGCCTCGACGGCGGGCAGTTTCCCGCCGACCTGCGCCGTCCCATCGTGCATACGCCGCATTCGCTGGGCGATTTCCTGCAGCAGGCAACCGGCCTGCGCGGACCCTGCGTCACCGTGGCCACGGCCTGCTCGTCCAGCGCCAAGGTGTTCGCGCAGGCAGCGCGCATGATCCACGCCGGTCTGGTCGATGCCGCGCTGGTGGGCGGCGTGGACACGCTCTGCGGCAGCGTGCTGTACGGATTCAATTCGCTGGGGCTGGTGTCGTCGCGTCCGTGTCGTCCGTTTGACGCCGCCCGCGACGGCCTGTCGCTGGGCGAGGCCGGCGGCTTCGCCATCCTCGAACGAGAAGGCGACGGCCCGCGCCTGCTCGGCTACGGCGAATCCAGCGACGCCCACCACATGTCCAGCCCGCATCCCGACGGTCTCGGCGCACGGCTGTCGATGCAGGCGGCGCTTGATCGCGCCGGTCTGGACGCCAACGCCATCGACTACATCAATCTGCACGGCACGGCGACGCCGAAGAACGACGAGATCGAAGCCGGCGCGGTTGCGACCCTGTTCCCGGCATCGGCGCGCGCCAGTTCGACCAAGGGCTGGACCGGTCACACGCTGGGCGCGGCCGGCATTGTCGAATCGGTGATTGCGCTCGATGCCATCGACAGCGGCCTGATGCCGGCAACGCTCCACTGTGACGACCCCGATCCGGTCTGCGGACCGCAGATCCTGCGCGAAACCGTGCAGGCCAACGTCCGACATGCGATGAACAATTCCTTCGGCTTTGGCGGCAACAACTGCTCGCTGCTGTTTGGAGCCGCTTCATGAGCGCGCCGGACTTTGCCCTGCAGATTGACGGCATCGCCACCTGGGCTTCCGGCCTGCCCGACTGGGCGGCGATGCGCGCCTTCGCGCGTGGCGAAGCGGAACTGGTCGAGGGCACGCCGCGTCGCCCGGCGCCGGATCTGCTGCCGGCCAACGAACGTCGTCGCGCACCCGATACGGTGCTGCTGGCTTTGCAGGTCGCGCAGGCCGCCTGCGCCGACGCGGATGCCGATCCGAAAGCGCTACCGTCGATTTTTGCCTCGACGCATGGCGACCTCGCCATCACCGACTACATGTGCGCGACGCTGGCCGACTCGCCGGCCGACCTGTCGCCAACCAGGTTCCACAACTCGGTGCACAACGCCGCCGCCGGCTACTGGACCATCGGCTGCGGCTGTCATGCGGCGACCACGGCGATCTCGGCCTATCGTGCGACGCTGGCGCAGGGCCTGATCGAGGCGGCACTGCAGCTGGCGGCAAACGAATCGCAGGTGCTGCTGGTGGCCTACGACGGCGCGTCCACCGGCCCGCTAGGCACGATGTCGCAAAGCGAAGGCCTGCTTGGCCTCGGATTGGTGCTGTCGGCGCACCGCGCGGCAGGCAACAAGCAGCGACTTGCCCTGCAGCTGGACGATGGCGCAGACGACCTGCACGGCAACAGCAGGCTCGAAGCTGCACTGTCCGGCAACGCCATGGCACCGGCGCTGAAGCTGCTCGACGCCATCGCAACCGGCCGCGAATGCTGCGTACTCCCCGCCGGCTTCGACCGCATGCTCAAGGTCCACCTCGGCGCATGAGCAGCGCATCGCGCATCGCCGTGCTGATTCCCGCACTCAACGAAGAGCTGCGCATTCGCGATGTGGTTGAGGGCGCGCTCCGACACTGCCCGCGCGTGATCCTGGTCGATGACGGTTCCACCGACCAGACGCTTGCGCGCATCGCCGACCTGCCGGTCACGGTGATTCAGCATGCGACTCGGCAGGGCAAGGGCGAAGGTCTGCGCACCGGTTTCCGTGCAGCGCTGGGCGAGGACATCGACGGTGTGCTCACCATGGATGGCGACGGTCAGCACCTGGCCGATGACATCCCGCGCCTGCTTGCCGCCGCCCGCGAGTACCCGCAGCACATCGTGGTTGGAGCGCGAATGAAGAAGCGCGCCCAGCAGCCGATACACCGCCGCCTTGCCAACGA
>JAGRJX010000235.1 GCA_020442545.1 Lysobacterales bacterium | reverse complement strand
CACCGGACCCGACGTGTTCGACGCCGGGCGGCTGCGAGACGAACCATCCTGTTGGCGATCCCGCGTTGACCGTGCAGAAATCGGTCGAGTCCTATCAGACAGTTGGGCCGGGCAGCTACCGCATCACCTGGCTTATCGAGGTCAGCAGCACGGAGGCGCACGACACGTTCTACACCTTGACCGACACGCCCGATTTCCCGATCAGCGGTGTGGACTTCAACGGCGTGGCACTGGTCACGAGCAGCGGTGGTGTGGTGAATCCGGCACTGCCGGGCGGCAGCTACACCCCGGTCAACGGCGGCGGTCAGCAGATTTCCGATGCCGGGGTGCTGATCGCGGCCGGCGCGACCCACGGCTATCGCATCACCATGCCGCTGCGCGTATCGGGTGAGGATCTGGTAGACGAGGTCTGCAATGGCAGCGGCGGGCACGGCCTGTTCAATACCGCCACCCTGTCCGGTAGCGGCCTGCCGTCCAGTGACGCCTGCCAGAACGTGACGCCTGGCCGGCCGGCAATTCGCCTGAGCAAAGTGGTGGAACTGGGCGTTGACGGCAACGGCAATCACTTCGGCGAAGTCGGCGACGTGCTCAATTACGGCTTCATGATCGAGAACGTCGGTAGCCAGGACCTGCAGACGGTCTACCTGCTCGATCCGCAGGTGAGCGATCTGGTCTGCGACGCCACCACGCTGGGTGGCCAGCCGATCCGGGTCTGGATCAACAGCGAGATATTCGGCAGCTCGTTTGGCTCGGATGCGCTGAGCCACCTTGCGGTCGGTGATTCGGTGATGTGCTTCGCCACCCATACCCTGACGGCGACCGATGTGGCCCGCGGGCGCGTCGTGAACACGGCCACGTCTACCGCCAAGGGCGACTCGGACGAGGTTGTTTCTTCCACCAGTACGGCAATTTTCGGAGCGTTTCAATGAGCAGCCTGACAGGACGTTATCGCGGATCCGAAACTCCGGAATGTGCAAGCGGCAGTGACCGCACTTTCCGTGCGAGTGGCGGGCTGCTTTGTCGCCACGCTATCGCGGGTCTGGCCCTGGCTTCCGGGCTGGTACTTGCCAGCGCAGATGCGAGTGCGGCGTTGCCGCGCTCGCAGGATGCGAACGGCGGCGAGGTCGCTTACCGGGTCTCGACCAAAGGTGCCGCCGCCGTGCACTGGGCGAAAGCCGTCCGCGCGGTGGATGCCGTGCCGGGACAGGGCATCGTGCTTGTCGCGGCCGGAGCGATTCACCAGGACGGCGACAGCGATGGCCAGCTTGATAGTGGCGAAGTCATTGACTATCACTACACGGTGATCAATGCCGGTCCGGCACCGCTCAGTGGACTGACACTCAGCGACAGCAACGGTGCGGTGAGCTGCCCTGGCACCAGCCTGGCAGTTGGCGCTCACATGATCTGCACCGGCAGCCATGTGGTCAGCGCCGCGGACGCGACCAGTGGCGCGGTGAGCAACACCGTCGAGGTCAGCGGTCAGGACGATAGCGCCCGTCCGGTTGCAGCATCGGACGTGATGCTGACCCAGAACCTCGCCGGCACCGCCGGTCTGCATGTGTTCAAGAGCCCGGATTTGATCACCGATCCCGACAACAGCAACACCGCCTCCGTGGGCGATCTGCTGCGCTACAGCTTCGTGATCAAGAACGCCAATGCCGAGGATCTCGCGGCGGTGAATCTGGTCGAGCCCGATCCGACGCGGATCGACACGGCGATCAGTTGCGCGGCGACCACGCTGGGCGGTGCCGGTTTCAGCGGTCTCGGCAGCGGCAGTCTGGCCTCGCTGGACAGCGTGATCTGCAGTGCCGACTACAGCATCCGCGCAGCGGACGAGGCTCTGGGAGAGGTGCTGAACAGCGTCAACGCCACGGCGGACGCGGCGATTGCCGGTCCAATCAATGCCAGCGCCGTTTCGGTCGTGCCGGTGCCGGTGCCGCCGGTCGCCGACCTCGCCATCGAAAAGCTGGGGCCGCCGCAGTTCCGCAGCGGAACCCAGATCAGCTTCGACCTCATCGTTACCAACAACGGTCCGGATCCGGCGATCAACACCATCCTCGACGATCCGCCGCCGCCGGGGCTGGTGTTCGTTTCCAACAGCGGTGACTGCACAACGCCGTTTCCCTGTTCACTGGGCGACATGGCCGTTGGCGCGACCCGCACGGTGACCACGGTGTTCGAGATTCCCGCCGATTACGCGGGCCCGGATCCGCTGATCAACATCGCCCGGGTATGGAGCGACATTTTCGATCCCACGCCCGACAATGATGCCTCCAGCGCCAGCGTACCTTCCGCCAGCTTGCCACTGCCGATCACGGGTGCAGCCACGATCCCGGCCAGTGATGGTCTGAAACTGGGGCTGCTGGCACTGCTGTTGATGGTGATGGGCGCAACCATTCTGAGGCGCGATGTTGAGTAGGCAACCGGCGGCTCCTCCGGCAGCAGCAGGCGTTCCGCGTGCTCAGCCCGTTCCGGAGACGAAGTCGGCTGGCCGGCCTGGTGTCGACTGCCGTGGATTCCAGGCTGTCAGGCAAATGGCGTGTTGCCGGATTGCTCACGGGCTCCGCCTTGGTTAGATGGGCGGGCCTCGCTGGCGTTGGTCACGATGCCGGGCAAGGGCCCAGTCCACATGCCCGCGCACCACTTCCGACGGGTGCTCCCGACGCGCTTCCAGCGCATTGATGACAGCTTCTGAAGACGGCGCGTTGCCGAGGGCAACGGCGATGTTGCGCAGCCAGCGTTCAAAGCCGATGCGGCGGATCGGGCTGCCTTCTGTGCAGCGCAGGAACTCCTCTTCGCTCCATGCAAAGAGGTCGACGAGCGTGCTGCGGTCGAGGTTATTGCGCGGCAGGAAATCGGTCTCCGCCGTTGGCGTGACGAACTTGTTCCACGGGCAGACCAG
>JAGRJX010000234.1:520-5103 GCA_020442545.1 Lysobacterales bacterium | reverse complement strand
ACATCGCCGGACAGATCGCCGACCGCGAACGCCTGCCGGCCGACCTGTTCGTCGGCAGCCACAGTCGCGACACCGAAACCGCCGACTGGGCCATCGCCTGGATCCCCGAAGGCGAGCTGGTCACCGAAAGCTACGTCAACCTGATCCCGACAGCCCAGGGCGGCACCCACGTCAACGGCCTGCGTTCCGGCCTGACCACGGCGCTGCGCGAGTTCTGCGACTTCCGCAACCTGCTGCCGCGCGGGGTGAAGATCGCCCCGGAAGACGTGTTCGACCGCCTGAGCTTCGTGCTCAGCGCCAAGCTCACCGACCCGCAGTTCAGCGGCCAGACCAAGGAGCGACTTAGCTCGCGACAGGCCGCCGCTTTCGTCGAAGGCGCGGTACACGACGCCTTCAGCCTGTACCTCAACCAGCATGTCGAGCTGGGCGAGCAGATCGCGCAGCTGGCGATCAGCCGTGCCCAGGCCCGCCTGAAGACCGAGAAGCAGATCGTCCGCAAGAAGATCACGCAAGGTCCGGCGCTGCCCGGCAAGCTGGCCGACTGCATCAGCCAGGACCTGTCGCGCACCGAGCTGTTCCTGGTTGAGGGCGACTCCGCCGGCGGCAGCGCCAAACAGGCGCGCGACAAGGACTTTCAGGCCATCCTGCCGCTGCGCGGCAAGATCCTGAACACCTGGGAAGTCGAATCCGGATCGGTGCTGGGCTCGCAGGAAGTCCACGACCTCGCCGTCGCCATCGGCTGCGATCCGGGCAAGGACGACCTCAGCGGGCTGCGCTACGGCAAGGTGGTGATCCTCGCCGACGCCGACAGCGATGGCCTGCATATCGCCACGCTGCTGACCGCGCTGTTCCTCAAGCACTTCCCGTCGCTGGTTCGCGCCGGCCACGTGTTCGTCGCCATGCCGCCGCTGTTCCGCGTCGATGTCGGCAAGCAGGTGTTCTACGCGCTGGACGAGGAAGAGAAGCGACTGATGCTGGAGCGCATCGAGCGCGAGAAGATCAAGGGCGCGGTCAGCACGACGCGCTTCAAGGGTCTGGGCGAAATGAACCCGGCGCAGCTACGCGAGTCCACCATCCACCCCGACACCCGACGGCTGGTACAGCTGACCGTCGAGGAAGGTGACGGCACGCCGAAACTCATGGACATGCTGCTCGGCAAGAAGCGCGCCTCGGATCGCCGCCAGTGGCTGGAGGAAAAAGGCGACCTCGCCACGCTTGAAGTCTGACGACGCCTGCCTGTCGAGTCGGCGTACACTGGCGACATGGCTCGCCGTGATCGCCAGAACAGGAAGCGCCGCTTCGGCACCTTGGCTGACCGCATCTTCGCGGCGCTGCTGTTTGTTGGCTTCAGCGTGTTGATCTACCTGGCCGCGACTGGTCGCTTCGACCACGAAATCGGCCAGTTTTCGCGCTGGCTGAAGAACCTGCTCGGCTGACACAGGCCAGGCATACAGACCTCAGACACAGGTTTCCAGCGCCGCTCGCAGCACGATCTGCAGGTCGGCAGCCTTGCCTTCGTCGTATTCGAAGCTGTCTTCGTCCATGTAGCAGCGCTGGCTGATTTCAAGCTGCACGGCGTCGATACCGTTCTGCGGATCGCCGAAATGGCGGGTGATATAGCCGCCCTTGAAGCGGCCGTTGGCAACCCAGTCGTAATCGTCCTGCCCCTGCAGTACGGCTTCCAGACGCGCCTGCCGATCCGCCGAACAACTGGCGCCGGCAGACGTGCCAAGGTTCAGATCGGGCAGCGGGCCATCGAACAGGAACGGCACCACGCCGCGAATGGAGTGCGCTTCCCACAACAGCGCACCGCCATGCTCGGCCCTGATGCGTGAAAGCTCCGCAGCCAGCGCCTCGTTGTACGGCCGCCAGAAGCGCTCGCGGCGATCAGCGATCTCGTCGGCGTCCGGCGCCATGCCGTCGCGATAGATCGGTTCGCCATCGAAACCGACCAGCGGGCACAGTCCGGTGGTGTTCTGGCCCGGATACAGCGAGGCGTCATCCGGCGGGCGATTGAGGTCGATCACGTAGCGGGAATAGCGCGGCACGAGTACCGTCGCACCCAACTCACGGGCAAACGCGTACAGCCGCGCGACGTGCCAGTCGGTGTCCGGAACCCGGCGCGCCTTGTCGGTCAAGCGTGCCGCGATGTCATCGGGAAGCGCCGTGCCGTCGTGCGGACAGCTGACCAGCAGCGGCGCGCTGCCTTGATGCAAGGTGAAAGTCGACATGGCGCGCACGCTAACCGCTGCACGGTACCGTCCGCAAGCCGTCGTGTCTGGGAATCATGTCTGGAAATTGGCAGCCGCTTCGTATCCCGGAGAATTGCCACGAAAGGACTCACGCATGCAGAAGCTCAGCGCCGTCGTCATCCTGTCCCTGTCTTTGTTCACCGCCGCGGCAGCACAAGCCGCCACCTTCAACGTCACCAATACCGACGCCAGCGGCGCCGGTTCCTTCCTTGCAGCGCTGAACAGCGCCAACGCCAGCGCGGATACCAGCAATACGATCACTTTCGACGAGAGCCTCAGCGGCACCATCGCGCCGGTATTTCTATCGTCGGACCTGCCACTGATCAGTGTTCCCGAGCTGACCATCGTTGGTCCGCCAAACTCGACCGTCACTCTGGACCTCAGTGATTTCCAGCGGCTGACGCTGGACGCTGACGTCACTTTCCTGAGAATCCAGGACCTCACGATTGTCGGCGGCGAGGCGTTTCGCGGTGGCTGCCTGAACAGTCAGCATGGCGCCGAGCTGCAGCTGGCCTATGTCACATTCGAAGACTGCGTCGCCAAGCCCAGCAACATGGCGGAGTATGCGCGCGGCGGTGCGGTATACAGCACCGGCCTGACCTGGATCCAGGGCAGTATCTTCATCAACAATCGGGCTCAGGGCGGAACCACCGATGGCGCCGAAGGCGGCGCGGTTTTCGTCACGCCACTTGCCGTCGGAACGGCACTGAATGTCATCAGCTCTGTATTCCTGCAGAACGAGGCGGCCAGCGACAAGGATGGTGTTTCGGTCAACGGCGGCGCGATCCGCATACTCGGCAACATCAGCGTGCGGATCGAGGACTCGGACTTCAGCTCGAACCGGACAACGCTCAACGGCGCCGGATCAGGCGGCTCCGGTGGCGCAATCAGCGGCGTCTTCGGTGAGCTGAAGCTGCGCCGCAATCTACTGTACGCCAACACATCTGCCAACGGGGCAAGCGTCCTGCACTTCGCTGCCGGCAGCCCGACAGACCGCTCGCCAGCAGACATCGAGAACAATACTTTTTTCGAAAACTTCGGCAATGCCAATGCCGCCAGCAACAACGGCGCAGCGATCATGATCTACCGCAGCGCGCTGCGCATGCGCAACAACGGTTTCCGCAACAACCGCGCCGGCTCTGGTGCCGGCAGTCTGCAATACGGAGGCGACATCGATCTGGTCGCCATCGCCAACAATGCCTTCGACCTGGACAGCAACAACGGCAGTCCGAGCTGTGGCGTCAGTTTCCCGACGGTTCCCGATACCGTTTTCGATGGCAGCAACAATTACTTCAGTGACAACAGTTGCGATTTCCTTGCTGCCGCCGGCACCCAGCATCCTGGCCTGAACCTCATGGCCACCACCACGTCACCCAGCAGCCTCGGTTTCGCCCTGATGCCGGTCTTCCCGAGCCCGCTGATCGACGGCGGAAGCAATGGCGAATCCGATATCGACTGGACGCTTTGCCCGAGCACCGATCAGCTCGGCAACCCGCGACCACAGGACAACGATGCAGATGGCGACGCCCGCTGCACGGCTGGACCGGCCGAAAACGCATTCGGCCTTCCTCCCACGATCTTCAGCCACGGCTTCGAGGACTGACCCCGGGCCAACCTGCGCTCAGGTCAGCAGGACGACCTCTTCCGACGAGGTCGGATGGATGGCCACGGTGTCGTCGAAGTCGCGCTTGGTCGCGCCCATGCGGATGGCGACGGCAAAGCCCTGCAGCATCTCGTCGGCAGCCTCGCCCAGCAGGTGCAGGCCAACGACGCGATTCTCGGGACCGGCGCAGACCATTTTCATCAGGCTGCGTTGCTCGCTACCGGCCAGCGCGCTGCGCATCGGCCGGAAGCGGCTGCGGTATACGCGAACGTCCTCGCCATACTGCTGCCGCGCCTGCTCCTCGGTGAGCCCCACGGTGCCCATCGACGGGTGCGAGAAGACCACGCTGGGAATGTTGGCGTAGCCGAGCTTCTCGTCAGGCTGGTCGCCGAACAGACGATCCATCAGCCGGCGTGATGCAGCGATGGCCACCGGCGTCAGTGCCGGCGCAGCGGTAACGTCGCCCACGGCATGGATACCGGCAACGCTGGTGTCCTGCCACTCGTCCACGGCAATGAAACCCACATCGTCAAGGGCAACGCCGACGTCTTCGAGACCGATGCCGTCGACGTTCGGATCACGACCCAGCGCCCACAGCAGCTGGTCGCAGGCCTGCGCGCCGCCACCATCCTTGAACTGCAGCGCGAAACCGTCGCCTTCGCGACTTGCCGATGCGATCTGCACGCCGTGGTGACGCTCGATGCCCTGGTGTTCCATCATCGAACCCA
>JAGRJX010000234.1:0-456 GCA_020442545.1 Lysobacterales bacterium | reverse complement strand
CTGACCCGCGCACCCAGCGCCCGGAACACGCCGGCGAACTCCACGGCGATGTAGCCACCACCGACGATGGCAATGTGGCGTGGACATTCGCGCAGGGCGAACACATCGTCCGACACCATGCCCAGATCGCCACCCGGCGCGTCCAGGCGGCTTGGTCGCGCACCCGTGGCGACCAGCACATGGCGCGCGCTGAACTCGCGATCACCGACGGCGACACGATGACGATCACCATCCGCTGCCAACAGGCGTCCTTTCCCCTCGACCAGCTCAATATCCAGCTCGCTGAAGCGACCGCGATAACTGCCGTGGATGCGCTCGATGTATTCGTCACGCAACTTCACGAAGCGTGCCCAGTCGAGGTGCGGCGCAGCGGCAGAATCGAATCCGTAGGCGCGAGCGAAGCGCGAAGCGTCAGCCAGGTCGGCGGCCAGCCACATCGCCTTCTTCGGCACGCAG
>JAGRJX010000233.1 GCA_020442545.1 Lysobacterales bacterium | reverse complement strand
TCGTGCGAGGCCTGGATGGCCGCGATGAAGGCTTCCGGCGTGGTGCCGGCCTTCTCGGCCGCCAGCATGATCGGCGTGCCGTGGGTATCGTCGGCGCAGACAAAGCGCACGGTGCGGCCCATCAGGCGCTGCGCACGCACCCAGATATCAGCCTGGATATAGCCGACCAGATGACCCAGATGCAGATGGCCATTGGCGTAGGGCAGGGCGTTGGTGACCAGGATTTCGCGGTCGCTGGAACTCATGCTCGGCTCATCGATTGTTGCAACGCCGCATTATCGCACGAACCTGGCGATACCCATTCGCAACGAAAGAGGGCGGCCGTCAGCCGCCCTCTTCCGATCCCGGTGGGTCGGGTCCTTACTTGAACTTGTAGCGGAACTGCACGAAACCGGTGCGACCAAGCCAGTCATACTGAGTGGCGAATGCCGGCACGTTGCCGTAGCGCGAAGCGACACCGCTGGATACAACTGGCGGATCCCGGTCGAAGAGATTGCGCACACCCACCAACAGCGACCACTTGTCCTGTTCGTAGAGAGCGGACACGGCGTGGTACAGACGATGCTCGGACTTGATGTCGCGAACGGCACCCGGATATCCGAAATAGGTCGTGTTCGGCTTCAGGTCAAGATCATTGGTGCCACGGACATAATCCATGAACCAGGTCCACGTCCAGTCGCCACGATTCCACGCGGTGCGGATATTGCCAACGAGCTTCGGACGGCTGATCGAGCCGTTGAAGTCATTGGAATCAAAGCCGCTGGCCTGTTCCGGATTGAACAGCTGCGAAAAGTCCTCGGTCACGTAGGTGAAATTGCCTTCAACCTCAAGACCACCGAAGGAGAAGTCACCTTCCCAGCGGAACAGCATGTCGTAGCCGCGCGTCTTCTGCTTGTTGACGTTCAGATAGAAGTCGCGCACCTGGGTGATCATGAACGGATCCGTCGGGTGGGAACCCGGGTTGCGGTCGAACAGGTCACAGTAGGCGTTCGGATAGTTCGGTGAGCCGTAGCAGCCGCCAAGGATGGCACCGCCGCCCAGCTGCGCGATCTGATCACGGATCTCGTAGGACCAGTAATCAAAGGCAACACTGAAGTCGGCAAAGCCCGGTGTGAACACGATACCCACGGTCTTGGCATCGGAGGTTTCCGGCTTCAGCACACCGGCACCACCGCCCGATACGATCGTTGCGGACGAAGCACCGCCTGCATAGTCGTCGGGGATTCCTGCAGCGGCGCAGTTGGCCCGCAGGTTCGAGTTGGTGCTTTCGCCCCACTGGATGCATGGATCGATCGAGAGCTGGCTGAGGAAGCCGGTCTGATTGCCCAGATACAGCTCATACAGACCCGGTGCGCGGTACGAAGTGCCCTTTGAGGCACGGATTCGCAGAGACGGGATGATCTGCCAGCTGAGACCGGCCTTCCAGACCGCATCGTTGTCTTCCACGGAGTCGTAGTGGAAGGCACGACCCGACAGGTTCACCTTGAGTTCTTCGAAACCGGTCTTGCCGGCGATCAAGGGGACCTCCAGCTCCGCGAAGATCTCGTTGACGCGATCATCGCCCTTGGTCACCTGTGCGGATGACTGACCCCACAGATCACCATTGCGAGACAGGTCGCTTGGCTGGTCATCGATGCTGAAACGGCGGTTTTCCACACCGATGGCCATCGCTGCGGCTCCGGCCGGCAGCTCGAACAGGTCGCCTGTTGCAACCGCGTTGAGGGTGGTCTGGGTGTAAACCGTGTTGCCGGTGTGCCATGCACCGATCTGCGCCTGCAGCTCATCCATGCGCTCGCCGTTCAGCACGGCCGGGTCGAAGTAATCGATAACCGGTGCGTTGTCGTCAAAGCGAACGTCGCCGGAACGCGAGGCCACAATGCCAAGGCCGCTGTAGTCGCCGTCCGAACGGGAGTGCGACAGGTTGCCGCGCCATGACCAGGTGTCAGTGAATGAGAACACGCCTTCCAGCGTGCTGGAGAAGTAGAAATAGTCCACCTTCTCTTCGCCGTCCGAGCGGAACGGAATGACCGGCTGGGCAATGCCCGATGGCACCGGTGCCACGTAGTCTGGCGAGTTTGCATAGCGATAGGAGGCAAACGGTGACGTTGCACCACCCACCACCGGGAAGAACTGGCGGTAACGGTGCGAGGAGTTCTCGCGGCGGTTCACCAGCAGTTCGTTGCTCCAGTTCACGTCACCAAAGCGGAAATCGGTAGTGAGATAGCCGCTGAAACGCTCCAGCGCGTTGGATACATAGGTGTCGCCATAGAACGGGAAGTTGAGGACGTCCTCGTAATAGGCTTGTCCACCCCCCGCATACGTGCCGTTGTTGCGCGGACGATAGCCGGGAATGAGTCCAATGGTCACGCCGTCTGGAGACGGAATGTAGCGGTCACCGTACAGCGCGTCGATGACCGTATTCGCATAGAGGTTGTTGCAGCCGCCGAGTGCGGTGCCACCGATTACCGAATGGTCCTCGCGATCAATGCGCTCTCCGTCTGCATTCCAGAACAGATCTTGAGGGCACCTGAAGAAGTCGCGATCCTGGATCTGCAGCGGCTCGCGCTTGAACCACTCGGCGGAGAGCGTGATGCTGCCATTGTCGAAGTTCCAGCCCGTCGCGCCGGAGAGCTGCCAGGTCTCACCGCCACCGTCAAACGTCGGGCGTGCGGTGACGTAGAATTCGGGGCTGTCGATATTGGTACGGGTGATGATGTTGGCAACGCCCGCGACCGCATCCGAACCGTAGATGGAAGAACTGCCATCCTTCAGCAGCTCAACGCGCTGGATGATGGCGGTTGGAATAACGTTCAGGTCAAATGCGGCGACCTGGCCACGGGTGCCGGCAGGGCCGGCGCGATTGCCGTTGAGCAGCACAAGGCTGCGCTGCGCGCCAAGGCCGCGCAGGGACACGGTCTGCACGCCGGTGCCACCCTCGATGACAAATCCGGAGAACTGATTGTTGATCTGCGTGGAGCCTGCCGCGACCGACGAGGTCTGCAGGAACTCGGCGGCTTCAACCTGACCCACCTGCACGCTGGTGTCAGCGGTGATGATCTGGACAGGCGACGTCGACTCGTATTCCTTGCGCTTGATCAGCGAGCCGGTGACGGTCAGCGGTGCCAGTTGGATGTCGTTCTCGCTGGCTGCCTTGTCGGCGTCCTTTTCCGTAGTTGGCTGCCCATCTGCGTCGGTATCGTTGCTGGACTGAGCAAAGGCGGCGGGCGTCGAAAGGCAGGCGACGAGCGCAAGATAGAGCGGCAATCGGTTGATTTTGTTATGAAGTTGCTTCTGTTTCATGCTTGAGAACTCCCCGGGGAAGCCGGATCAATTGAACGTTAGGCTTTTGTTAAGCCGGGCAAGATTTAGCAACAGGTGGTGCGCTTGTCAATCCAGTTGACCGGAATACCAGACGCACGTCACCGGAAAGGCCCGAGCCGGCGAGTGGAGGGCACGTCTTACCCCGCACAAGCGGTGGGAAACTGGC
>JAGRJX010000232.1 GCA_020442545.1 Lysobacterales bacterium | reverse complement strand
CGAGCGCCGTCGGCTGCAGCGTATGGCCGTCGCGCTCGCGGCCAAGCTGCGAACGCGCCATCTGCTTGAGCTGCTGGTAGACCTCACCGGCCAGCCGCTCCCCGGCCTCGGCGTCGCCGCCAGACCACCGATGCAGCAGCACGGTGAGCTCATTGTCGCCGGATTGCATGTCGCCTCGCGAATCACCACCTTCGCGAAGCAGCCTACTGGTCGGATGCAGCGTCAATCAAGCCGGTGGTCCTGTGCCTGCAACGGTCAACGGGACCGCGCGATCACGGCGGCGGGGCAGGTTGATCGGCTTCCTGCCGATCACAAGCGATTCGACAACAATTCCAGCAGGCGGTTGGTGATCGATTGCACCTTGTAGACGTCAATGCCACCGCTCGGATCGTTGCTCATGGCGACAACGACGTACGGCGCTTCGCCGCTGCGCTCCAGCAGCCAGGCGTGGGTCAGCACCAGCTGGCCGTTGACGCCGGACTCGAGGTTGCCGCCCTTGTACCAGACGCGATCCCAGGCGTTACGCACGCCCGGCTGCGCGGCGCTGGCACCCATGGCCTTGTCGACCAGCTCAAAGGCATCGCCCGCCGGCGTGTCGAGCCGGAGGTGGGCGAGATTGTGGCAGACATCCAGCGGACTGGCCTGCCAGCTGCCGTCGATGAACAGCGACTCGTGGCTGTACGGGTAGCTGGTCACCGGCCCCTTGGGAACGATCTGCGACTGCAGGAAATCGCGCTGGAAGGCTTCACTGCCATTGACGTAGGCCTGCGACGTGGCCAAGGGGAACGAGAAGAACAGATGGAACTGTTCGTTGACCGACAGGATCGGCGTCAGCAGCGACGCATGAGCCGTGCCGGAGGTAGCGATGTAATCCTCGATGGTTTCCCGTCCTACCCACTGGTGCAGCAAGTCGGTGGCAGTGTTGTCGCTGATGCCCAGCATCAGGATGGCCAGATCCAGCAGCGAGAACGGATCGCCGATGTCCTCGTTGTTGATGGTGCCGCCCGGCGCGATCTCCGAGGCCACCAGCGGGATGGCGTCGTCCAGCGCCGCGCTGGCGTCTGCCACCGACTGCGCCACGCCGCCCAGCACCCAGGTCTTGAAGATCGACGCGGTGGCGCGCGGCGTGGTGGCGTCGCGCGCTTCGATCACGTCGCACTGGCCGTTCAAACCGAGCTGAGCCACCAGCAGGCCGGGACTGCCGGAAAGCGTCATGAACTTGTCGGCGGCCTGGGTCAGGTCGAGTGACTGATCCGCAGGGTATTGCAGGTTGCCGAAGCTGCCCACCGAGAAAAAGGTTATGAGGTTGCTGCCGGTGTAGTCGGCACCGAGCTGCAGGAAGCCCTTGGGACTGGCTTCGCCAGGACTCTGGATCGCCACCACCACGCGCACCGGCGTCACCGACACCACGTCGATGATCTCTGCGTTCGGGTAGGTGGTTCGCAGGGTCTGGAAGAAATTCCTGAGGTTGGACGCCGGAATGTTGGCGAGGAAACCGGGATGGAAGTGCAGGTTGATGTCGGCTTCGCTGGTGTCCGCCTCGGAAAGCTGTTGGACCACCCAGCCCAGTTGATCCGTGGTTGGACCCGCCGGATAGCTGAAACCATTCACCGGATCGCCGAACTGTGGTTCCACGCGGTCCCATTCGAAGCTGCTTTTGTGGATTTCCGGCGCCGAACCTGCCAGTACCGGCGCTGCCAGCATCCACAGCGCCATCCCCAGTAATTGCTTCATCCTTTGCATTTCGCTCTCCCGCCAGTTTGCAAGCACCCAACGCAGGCAACCATGGTGCTTCTCTATACCCGTAGCGGCAAACACGGACGGATTCGATCATCGCATCGCCGCTACAATGGCCGGATGGACGTTTCCCACCTGCTGGACGGACTGAATCCGGCGCAACGCGAGGCGATATCCGCGCCTGACGATCATTTTCTGGTGCTGGCTGGCGCTGGCTCCGGCAAGACCCGCGTGCTCACGCATCGCATCGGTTGGCTGACCGAGGTGATGGGCGTGCCGGCGCACGCGATCCTGGCCGTGACCTTCACCAACAAGGCAGCCGGCGAGATGCGCGCTCGCGCCAACGCGCTGGTCCGCGACGGTCTGCGCGGCGCGTGGATCGGCACCTTTCACGGCCTGGCGCATCGCCTGCTGCGCCTGCACTGGCAGGAAGCGAAGCTGCCGGAGGCGTTCCAGATCCTCGATTCGGATGACCAGCTGCGACTGGTCAAGCGGGTGATCGCCGATCTTGGCGTGGACGACAGCCGCTACCCGCCACGACAGGCAACCTGGTTCATCAACGCGCTGAAGGATGAAGGCAAGCGACCGCATCACGTGGACGATGCCGACAACCCGCACCAGCGGCAGATGCTGGCGATCTACGCCGAATACCAGCAGCGCTGCGATCGCGCCGGCCTGGTCGATTTCGCCGAACTGCTGCTGCGCGCGCACGAGCTGCTGCGCGACCGGCCGGAACTGCTGAACCACTACCAGCAACGCTTCAGCCATCTGCTGGTGGATGAATTCCAGGACACCAATGCCATCCAGTACGCCTTCGTGCGCCTGCTGGCCGGCGCGTCGGGCAAGGTCTTCGTGGTCGGCGACGACGACCAGGCCATCTACGGCTGGCGCGGCGCGCGGGTGGAACACGTACAGCACTTCCTGCGCGATTTCCCCGGTGCGACCACCATTCGTCTTGAGCAGAACTACCGCAGCAGCGGCAACATCCTTGGTGCCGCCAATGCGGTGATCGCGCACAACCCGGGACGCATGGGCAAGAAACTGTGGACGGCGGACAGCGACGGTGAATCCATCGACCTCTACGCCGCCTACAGCGAAATCGACGAAGGCGACTTCATCGCCAACCGTGTGCGCCAGTGGATGAACGAAGGCGGCCGCCCCGGCGACTGCGCCGTGCTCTACCGCAGCAACGCGCAGTCGCGCGCCATCGAATCGGCGCTGATTGATGCGGAGCTGCCGTATCGCGTCTATGGCGGCCTGCGCTTCTTCGAGCGCGCCGAGGTCAAGGACGCGCTGGCCTATCTGCGCCTGATCAGCAGCCGTGCCGACGACGCCAGCTTCGAGCGCATCGTCAACACGCCGACGCGCGGCATCGGCGCACGCACACTGGACCAGGTGCGCGCGCGTGCGCGCGCGAACGGCGCGCCGCTGTGGGAAGCCGCGCTGGCCGAGATCGGCAGCAACACGTTGAATGCCCGCGCGCGCAATGCGCTGAAGGATTTCGCCGCGTTGATCCAGACGCTGTCCGACGACATCGCCGACCTCGAACTGGCGGAGAAGATCAGTCACGTCATCGACCGCAGCGGCCTGCGCACACACTGGGCCAGCGAGGATTCCCGCGGCATCGATTCGCGCAGCGAAAACCTCGACGAACTGATCTCGCTGGCCAGCCGCTTCGTGCCCGATCGCGATCCGGAAGAACCGGAAATGCCGGAGCTGGTCGCCTTTCTCGGCTACGCCTCGCTGGAAGCCGGCGAAGGCCAGGCCGCCGAGGGCGAGGACGGCGTGCAGCTGATGACCCTGCATTCGGCCAAAGGTCTGGAGTTCCCGCTGGTGTTCGTCGCCGGCATGGAGGAAGGTCTGTTCCCGTCGCAGCGCTCGCTGGACGAAAGCGGGCGGCTGGAAGAGGAACGTCGACTCGCCTATGTCGGCATCACCCGCGCCCGCGAGAAGCTGACGCTGTGCTACGCCGAAAGCCGTCGCCTGCACGGCGTCGACATGCCCGGGCTGCCATCGCGCTTCCTGCGCGAGATTCCGTCCGAGCTACTGCACGAAGTAAGACCGCGCGTGCAGACACGCGCACCCGTGCGTGCAGGACGTTTCGGCGACAGCGGGCTTTCCGAACCGGCACCGGCAGGGCTGGAACTCGGCGTCCGCGTCAGCCATCCGCAGTTCGGCGAAGGCGTGGTCATCGGCTGCGAAGGCAGCGGCCAGCACGCGCGAGTGCAGGTTAACTTCGAGGAGGCCGGCAGCAAGTGGCTGGTGCTGGCCTACGCCAAGCTGCAACCGCTTTGAACGGTGGGGAGGTCAGTCGCGACAGCTTCGCTGTCTGTCAGGCGTAAGGAGTCAGTCAGGAGCACGAGCAGAGCCAAGAGCAGAGCGGGAAGCAGCAAGATCGCTGCACGTCTCGCAATTTTGCCTTTACTTACAGCACGCGCAGCGTGCGACTCACTCCTGACAGACAGCAAAGCTGTCGACTGACTCCCGCACGCGCGACCAATCCGAACAAAAAACGGGAGGCCAAGACCTCCCGTTTGCATTTGCGATAGCGAAACCCTCAGCCGCGTGCTTTCGGTCGGTACGGCGACAGACGGCTGATCAGGTCGCTGATGCCCGGCTCGACGATTTCCTGCGCCTTCTCCTGCGCGTTCAGCGTGGTGAAGTCGACCTTCTCGCGCAGGCCGCTGCCCAGCGGGCGCTTGTCGCCCACGTCGTAGGCACGCACGCTGAGGTAGGCGGAATACAG
>JAGRJX010000031.1 GCA_020442545.1 Lysobacterales bacterium | reverse complement strand
TTCCATGGCGAATTGTCGAGGTCGCCGAGAATGACAGGAGCACGCTGGCGTCGGCACTCGCCGCGCGCCATCGTGCCGCCGATCCCGACATCAGCGAGGCCCGGTTGTCCCGGGACATCGAGCGTTTCGGCAACAGCCCCATGCTGCTGGTGGTGATCGCCCGCATCGACGCCGAGCACAAGGTACCGGTTCAGGAACAGGTTCTCTCGGCCGGATGCGTCTGCTTTGCACTGCTGCAGGCCGCTCAGGCATTGGGGTTTTCCGGGCAGTGGCTAACCGGATGGGCCGCCTACGACGAGGGTGCCGCACGGATTCTGCACCTGTCGGGTGCAGAGCGCGTCATCGGATTCATCCACCTGGGTACCGCCACGCACGAATCGCCGGAGCGCCATCGGCCGCTGCCGGAAGACGTGCTCAGCCGCTGGCAGCCCTGAGATGAAGCGTTCGCAGACGCTATTCCTGGTCGATGCCAGCATGTACGTGTTCCGCGCCTGGCATTCGATGCCGGACGAATTCACCGACCTTGAGGGCAACCCGGTCAATGCGGTGCATGGCTTCACCCGTTTTCTGCTGGAGCTGCTCGAGCGACAGCGCCCGCTGCATATCGCGGTGGCGTTCGACGAGGCGCTGGAGAGTTCCTTCCGCAATGAGCGCTATCCCGCGTACAAGGCCAATCGCGAGCCTGCGCCGGAAAGCCTCAAGCGGCAGTTCCGGGAGTGCCAGGCAGTTTCGCGAGCACTGGGCCTCGCCACCATGGTCGATCCACGCTACGAGGCCGACGATCTGATCGGCACACTGCTCTGGCGCCAGCGTGAGGCCGGCTTCAAAGGGCTGATCCTTTCCGCCGACAAGGATCTGTCGCAGCTGCTCCGAGACGGCGACCAGCAGTGGGACTACGCGCGCAACCTGCGCTGGGGTGCCGATGGCGTCGTCGAACGCTTCGGCGTGCGGCCAGAACAGATTCCGGATTTTCTCGGCCTGGCCGGCGACAGCAGCGACAACATCCCCGGCGTGCCCGGCATTGGCCCCAAGACGGCGACGTCGCTGCTCGCGCACTTCGGCGATATGGACTCGACGCTGGCTCGCATCGACGAGATCGAGTTCCTGCGCCTGCGCGGCGCAAAGGGACATGCCATGCGCCTGCGCGAGTATGCCGAGCAGGCGCAACTGTCGCGCGACCTGGCCACCATCGCGCTGGATGCACCAATCCCGGATTCGATAGGAGATGCCCGGCGCCTGCCGGCCGATCGGCAGGCGATCGGCGACCTCTGCGAACGCCTGCGACTGGGCGCATTGACGCGGCGACGGATCAGCGAGATCGCTGATCCGGACTGACGCCAGGGTGGTGCGGTCGGGTGCCCTCGGCGGAATGCGGACTCAGCGTCCCTGTTCCTTGGCCGCCTTCTTCGACGGATTGCTGCCAATCTCCAGGAATGGGTTGATGTCCATTTCCGGCTTCACCGAGTTCGCGTCAAGGCGATAGATCCGGGCGCCTTCCAGACGGCGCTTGTCCCGGACCAGGCCGAACCGGTCGTAGTTGTCCTTCTGGCTGTTGGCGATCAGGTAGATATCGTCGCCCGCCAGCGTCAGCATCGTCGGTGAATCGAAATCGGGCTGATTCGCTGCCAGCGGCATCACCTTCGCCACGCTGCGACCGCTCTCGTCCAGCTGCAGCCGCATCACACGTTCGGGCTTCATGTCGTTCTGCACCAGGATCAGCGAGTCCTTCCACCACTTCATGCCTTCGATCCCGCCCAGCGCCAGATTCTTCGGCACCAGCAGATCGAAAGGCTTGCCGGTCGCCAGCTCCACACCCATCACGCCGAGTTCATGGTCCGCGAAATACAGCCGCTTGCCGTCATCGCTGACGGTCATTCCACGGATGCTGGTCAGCCGGGGCGCATGAAACAGACGCTTGAACTGACCATCCCGCACCAGATAAACGGCATTGTTGACGCCATCCGCCGCATACACTTCGCCATCCTTTCCGAGCGCCAGACTGGAGAGGAAGAAGCTCAGGCCAGGGGAGGCTGGTGACAGGTAGTGGTGCAGGAACTTGCCGCTGTCCAGCGCGAACTCGAAGACCCCCGCACGACCCAGATCCGTCTCCGGAACGTATCCCTCAAAATGCGGAATGGCCGTGCTCGCCACCCAGAGCCGATTGCGCTTGGCGTCGACCACCAGATCCATCACCGCCCACATGCCGCTGGCCGCTCCGGTCCTTACCAGCGGCTTCAGCTTGCCGCCCTTGCCAACCACGTAGACCTCACCCTTGCGCGCACTGCCAACCAGAAGGGCCTTGTGCGTCGCATCCCAGGCCAGGCTGTCAATGAGCAGGTCATCCTTGGGCAGCGTGTACGCAACGCTTCCATCGCCGAACGCCACGCGGTTGGCATCGAAACCGGTCAGGATGTATTTCCAGACTTCCGTGGTGGCAATCTTGCCGAACCGGCCGTCCTCGCGAATGTCATAGGCATAGCCCTGTGCCTGCAACTCCAGCAGGGCGGTATAAGCCTCGCTCTTCTTGTCCTGGCGCGCATAGGCGGCCGCCATCTCCAGCTTGTACCGGCCAACGTGCGGCCGCAGGATCGTCAGACGTTTCCAGGTCAGGGCGGCGCTGTTCCATTCCTTGCGTTGCTCGAAACCCAGGGCAATGCCTCGCAGCTTGCCAACGTCCTCGATCGCAGCAAGCTTGTCTTCCATGGCCGGGTCAACCGCCTTGCGGCTCTCCACCATGGCTGCCGCAGCCGTATCGTCACGCGCAAGCGCATCCGCCTGACCGGAAGCCAGCGGCAGCGCCAGCAGGAGGGCGAACACCGCCATGGGTCGAGCTTGGGGTGCGGCCTTCCGGGCCGGTCGGAAAGGTTTCTGGAAAGGGATCATTCGCAACTCATCTTGACCATGTGTGGGGCGGGCTCATTGCCGCAGGCGATGCCTGCGACCGGACACGCCGGCAAAGGTTCCCGGCGCCTGCACCATCGGCCGGCTGGCGAAACTCTGGATCGCGTTGCCCTACCATCCCCGTCTGGACCCGCAACCGGAGACGTCCGCATGAATCCAACGTCCAATGCAGCCACCATCACCAGCGCCGGCGAGATCATGGCCGAGGGCGACTATCTGCGCCTGATCCGCCGCGACGGCT
Organism: Lysobacterales bacterium; assembly: GCA_020442545.1. Classification (GTDB taxonomy): domain Bacteria; phylum Pseudomonadota; class Gammaproteobacteria; order Xanthomonadales; family Xanthomonadaceae; genus JACKOX01. Next base: position 6,122 of record JAGRJX010000031.1, on the reverse strand, counting down.
GGGAGTATGCCGAGCGCAGCAATGCCCGCTGCGCGGTGATTATCGTCGCGCTGACGCCGGAAGACCGGATCTTGCTGGTCGAGCAGTTCCGCGTGCCGCTGAACGCGTCGGCGATAGAGATGCCGGCCGGGCTGGTCGGCGACATCGACAGCAGCGAATCCGTTGAAGACGCGGCCATCCGGGAGCTGGAGGAAGAAACCGGTTGGCGCGCCGAGCGCGTCGAGATGCTGATGCAGGGGCCGACCTCTGCGGGCATGAGCAACGAAATCATCGCCTTTGCTCGGGCGCGCGGCCTCCGCCGAATGGGGCCCGGCGGTGGTGATGACAATGAGGACATCGTCGTGCACGAAGTGCCGCGCAGCGAGGCCGCCGCCTGGCTTTGCCGCAAGGCCGCGGAAGGCTACGCCATTGACCCCAAGCTCTACGCCGGCCTGTACTTCGTGGATCGCAACCCGGATGGCTGCGCGGCAGCCTGATCGTCGGCAATCAGAGGCTGCGCAGCAGCAGTCCTCCGGCCATGCCCAGCATCAGCAGCCAGGTGACCAGGGTGCCCCAGAAACGGCCCAGGCTGTAGCCGGAGCGGGCCGACAGACCGCTCGCATGCCAAACTCGCGCCGCAAGCAGCGTCGCGCCAAGACCGTGTATCCACGCGCTGGCCACCCCGGACATCTCCAGAAGCACCAGCAGCAGCAGTGCCAGCGGCAGGTTCTCCAGGGCGTTGGCGTGAACGCGGATGCGGCGCGCGAGGCGGCGGTTCCCGTCATCCCCGATGCCGATCTGCTCGCTGCGGCGCACCGTGACGACGCGCATCGCCAGCACCAGCACCAGCAGCACCGACAGCGCGCAGTAGATCGCGGCAGTAGCCGGAAACATGATCGCCGCCATCAGACCAGCCCCTCGCCCCAGGGGCCGGTGATCGCCACCGTAAATCCCGGACTGTAGACGTTGGCGAACAGCCACTTGCCGTCCGGCGTGAAGCAGCTGCCGGCCCACTCCGAACGCCGGAAGTCGCCGGAGAGGCCCCTGGTTGCGCCATCCAGCACCACGTTGTTGCGAGCGAACTCGAACAGCTCGTTGCCGGCGGTCAGGCCAAACAGGCTCTGCGAGTCGCCCTTGCTGTCCTGGCAAATCACCATGCCGCCACGCGGACTGATGCAGATGTTGTCCGGGTAATCCAGCACGGATGGGTCGGTGGACTCGTAGACCAGGGTCAGCTGCTGCTCGGCCGGACGGTAGCGGAACACCTGTCCGCAGCCGGCATTGCCGCCGTTGGTGGCGGTGAAAAACACGTCCTCGCCACTCACGAAGATGCCTTCCAGCCGGGTGAACTTCGACGCACCATGCACCAGCGCCTGCCGCTGCACGCCCCGGATATCGTCGTGCTCGGCATCGATGCCGTGATCGGGGTTCTCGATGCGCACCCAGTCCACGTCCATGGGCTCACCCACGGTCAGCCCGGAGCGCAGCTCTTTGCGGCCCTTGGCGCGCAGCATGTACAGCGCACCGCCCTCGATCAACTTGCCAGGAGTCTTCGGCACGAAGCGATAAAAGCCGGCGACCGGCTCCATATCCTCGGTCAGGTAGACGTCACCGCTGGGCGGGAACACCACCGCAGCCTCGTGGCGGAACTGCCCCATGTCGCGGATTGGCACGGCATCGGAGTGGCCGTCTGCCGGCACCTCGAACACGAAGCCGTGATCACGTTGGAGTCGACCGATACCGGACTTGGTCATCACCGACTTACCGGCGGCGGACACGAACTCCTCGCCGCTGAGCCAGCTGCCCCAGGGCGTGATGCCGCCACCACAGTTGGTCATGGTGCCGGCCAGACTGGCGTGGGCGGACACCAGTCTGCCGCTCTCGCAGTCGTAGTCCAGCGTGACCGTGCCGCCCTGTGCGCTGGGGTCGTACTGGAATTCCGGCTTGCCGAAGGCCGGGCCGATGCGGGACACCTCGTGGTTGCGGATCAGCCGCACTCGACTGCCCTCGACCCGGACCAAGCCCATGCCGTCATGCGCGGCAGGCATCACCCCGCCACCGGCCAGAGGATCACCGGCCCAACCGAAACTGCGGTAGCTGAAGCCGTCCGGCAGCTTCAGCAGCGGTAGACCGGTGTTCTCGTCGCGAACCGGACGCAACGGTCCGTATCCGCGTGCTCGAGTCGCGCCCTTCGTGTCCGCCTGGCCGGCGGCGGCAAGCAGCTTCCCGACTGGCGACAGTCCGCCAAGTCCCGCGCCCAGCGCAATGCCGCCGGTACCCAGGAATCGCCTTCGCGACGCGGTGGCCGGATCGGTGTTGTGGTCCTCAACCATTCTTCATTCCCTTCTTCGACGTTGTGCGGCCAGGGCGAAGAGCAGAAAACCCGCCAGCAACGCGCCTCCCATCAGCCAGTAGACACGTTCCGGGACATCCAGCGCAAAATCCTCATGCTGGACGCCGCGTGTCACGGGTACCTCGCCGGCTACCCAGCGATCTGCTTCCAGGCGCACGACACCCTCGACAGGACCGGCCGGCAGCTGCTCCCAGCAGATGCGCAAGTCACCAATCGCGGGCTTTGCCGCATCCCGACCGCTATGGATGCAGCCCTCGTCGCCGGAAAAGCTGGCCGCCAGGTTGGGCGGCAAGGACGTCGTGTCCACCGGATGCGGCTGCCAGTCATTGAAGTGCGCGAAAAGACCGGTATCCACCAGGTGGCCGTCCAGCTCTACCTGCGACGCGCGCCAGGCGGCGCTCGGAAACGGCATACGCCCGGGATTGACGTGATCCGCGTCGCGCAGCGCAGCGGGAATGACGATGCGTTCCGAAGACCACTCGCGCGACCAGCTCACGCTGCCGTCAGTCCCGGTTTGCGCGCGCCACTGGTACATCCGCACCTCGCGGCGCAGCGCCAACGCGCGCACCGAGACACCAAAACTTTCGTCGGTCAGTGACGCCAAGGGCCAAAGCTCACCCCGCGGCGCAACCGTCTTCGTTGCCGGGCCAGCCGATGCCGTCGACGCTGCCGCATGCACCACCGGAAACCGGCCAGCCGACAGCGCGAGCAGGGCCCAGGCAACGATCAGGGCGGGTTGCAACCGCATGCCTCAGGCGCTTCCTGCGGCCGGCAGCGCATCCCAACCGCAACCCGCCAACGCATCCAGCGGCCGCACGCCGGAATACCGGCCGCGCTGGTCGCGGTCGATCGCCGCAATGGCGCATTCGCTGTCATGCGTGAAGTACAGGCGCACGCCTCGGGTCAGCATGTCATCAAGAAAGGCGCGCTTCTCGTCGATGAGTCGTTCCGGGTAGCGGTCATAGCCCATGGTCACCGGAAGATGCACCCAGGGCCGGCCGGGAATCAGGTCGGCGCAGAACAGCAGTCCGCCGCCTTGGGCCTCTGCGAACACTTCGACCAGCAGCAGCCCCGGCGTATGGCCATCGCTGAAGTGCAGCTGGAAGCGGTCACCAAGCACCGCCGAGCGCGCACCATCAACCAGCTCCAGCCGGCCGCTGCCTTCCAGCAGTTCCGGCAGTTCCACGATGAACGACGCGCGGTCGCGCGGATGCGGGTGACGCGCACGTTCAAAGGCCTTGCGCCCGACCACAAAGCGTGCGTTCGGGAACAGCAGTCGCGGTGGATGGCCTTCCTGCCATGGCGTCAGCAGACCGCCGGCGTGGTCAAAATGCAGATGACTCAGCACCACCACGTCGATGTCCTTGTGCGTGAATCCGGCCTCAGCCAGCGAATCCAGCAGGACGTGGTTTGACTCGACCACGCCGAAACGCTCGCGCAACCTCGGCTCGAAAAAGGCACCGATACCGGTTTCCAGCAGGATGCGGCGACCGTCATCGTCCTCGATCAGCAGCGCGCGGCAGGCCAGCGGAATGCGATTCTCCGCATCCGGGGCGATCCATTTGGACCACATCGCCTGCGGCACGTTGCCGAACATGGCGCCGCCATCGAGCTTTTGCGAATTGCCGAGGATGGACCAGAACTTCATGCCGTGCTCCGTTGAATCTGCGCCGTTACGTCATCGCCGCCATTCTACGCGTCCATGATGACCGCAGCCTTGCAGGTCAGTCTGCGCTGCCGGTCGACCTGACCGAAGCCTTTGCCTCGGGATGGCGCGGATCGCTGCCGGCCTTCACTTCGCCACTGGCCCGATTCCAGGAAAGGGCATGCATGTTGCCCCAGCTGTCCTCGCGCACGACCACGGTATGGCCCATGGCCTCCAGCGCCTGGATAGTGTCTGCATCAAGCGCATCGGACTCTGCGAGTATCACGTCGGGGAGCCACTGGTGGTGGTAGCGCGGCAGCGCGGTGACCGCCTGCGGATCGAGGCCGTCGTCAAAGCCCAGCATGCCGAGCAGGACCATGGTGATGATTCGCGAACCGCCGGGCGTGCCCAGCGCCATGAAGCTGTCGCCATTGCGCATGAAGGTTGGCGACATGGAGCTCAGCATGCGCCGTCCCGGTGCCACGGCGTTGGCCTCGAAGCCCATCACGCCGAAGGCATTGGGCGTACCGGGCTTGAGCGCGAAATCGTCCATCTCGTCATTGAGCAGCACGCCAGTACCTTCGGGAATCAGGCCGGAGCCATAGAGAAGGTTTACGGTCTGCGTCGAGGACACGACGTTGCCCTCCTTGTCCATCACCACGAAATGCGTGGTCTCCTCGTCTTCCAGTGGCGCCGGCTGGCCGGGCAGCAGGTCGCTGGGCGTGGCGCGCCCGGGATGAATCGTCGCGCGCAGACCGGCGGCATAGTCGCGGCTGGTCAGGCGCGCCAGCGGCATGCTGACGAAATCCGGATCGCCGAGATAGATCGTGCGGTCGCGATAGGCACGTCGCATCGCTTCAACCAGCAGATGCACGCGTTCGGCCCTGGGCAATTCGGCGAGATTCCAGGCGGAGACCATGTTGAGGATTTCAGCCAGCGCCACGCCGCCGGAGGATGGGGGCGGCGCGGTGATCACATCCCAGTCTCGATAGCGGAAACGCAGCGGCTCGCGTTCACGGACGCGATAGCCGGCAAGATCTTCCGCAGTCCACTCGCCACCTTCGCGATTGACGCCGTCAATCAGCTTCTGCGCGATGTCGCCGCGATAGAAACCGTCGAAACCCTGCTCGCCGAGCAGGCGCAGTGTGTGCGCCAGATCAGGCTGCTTCAGTCGTTCACCGACCTGCGGCGGATCACCGTCAGCCAGAAACACCGCACGGGTGCCGGGATAGCGCTGCATGACGTCGGCACGACGCGCGTAGCCGGATTCCAGCCGTGGGTAAACCGGGAATCCATTTTCGGCGATGCGGATGGCCGGTGCCAACGAGCGCAACAACGGCAGCCGTCCGTATTTTTCCGACAGGTGCACCCAAGCTGCCGGTTGACCCGGAATACCCGCCGACCACGGCCCGTTGACGCTGCGGTCGCGGTCGAGGTTGCCGTCGGCATCAAGGTAGCGCGCCGGATGCGCTGATGCCGGCGCGGTTTCGCGGGCATCGATGAACGCATCGCGGCCGTCGCTGGCGCGATGTACCAGCACAAAACCGCCGCCGCCGATGCCGGAACTGATCGGTTCCACCACCGACAGGACGGCGGAAACAGCGATGGCCGCATCGAAAGCATTGCCGCCGGCATCGAGAATCTCGAAACCGGCCGCCGTCGCGTCCGCATGTGCGCTGGCAATGGCTGCGGCCGGCGGGTGCGGCGTCTCGATGGGGGTCGCCGCCTGCGCGACGTCCGACGATGCCGGCTTCGGCGGCGCCGCAGCGCAGGCCGTCAGAATTGACACCATCAACACGATCGACAGTCGCTTCATCCCGCGCGGGATCTGCTCGACTTCGGTGGACGGGCTGAAATGCTTCGACATCTGCCTGCTCCGGCTGGTTGCGGCCTTCACCACACGGTCGGTCTAAGGGACAACGAACAGGTATGGGCGTTGCGTTAAGGCCGCTTCGTCGGCAGTCCGTGCGGCATCACCCGGTTCCGTGCCCAGCGCCGCCAGCTTGCTCAGCAGGTCGTCGCGGCTTTCCGGGTGGGCCGGATCCGGGTCAATGCACTCAACCGGACACACTTCCACGCACTGCGGCTCCGGATGATGCCCAACGCACTCAGTGCAGCGCGCCGGATCGATCTCGTAGATCTCCG
>JAGRJX010000231.1 GCA_020442545.1 Lysobacterales bacterium | reverse complement strand
GGGGGGACTCCCATGGTTTGTCTAGCCATCAGACGGAGTCGCTACCCGATGTCCTTCGTTGATGTTCTTGAGGTCAACACGCGCGCCTACCTTCGTGCGTAAGGGAATCGCTGGTGTATTCGCCAACATGATCTCTTGATTGGTTCGCTCCTCAGTGTGCTGCGTCGACCGGAATGCGATCGGTTCCGACCGCATCGATGATTTCCGGCAGATCGGTTTCGCGGCCGATCTGCGGGAAGTGGGCGCGCTCCATGCGCCGAATGGCGAAGTGCATCCATGCCAATGCCGCCGCAACAACGACGAACAGCAGCATGAAGCAGCTGGTCCATACGCCGGTGAGGTCGTTCATGGCTCCGAACGCGATCGGCATGATGAAACCGCCGAGGCCGCCGATCATGCCGACCACGCCGCCTACCGCACCGACGTGAGTGGGGTAGTACACCGGGATGTGCTTGTAGACGGCGGCCTTACCCAGCGACATGAAAAAGCCCAGCACGAACACCAGCACCGTGAACGGGATCAGACCAATCGCCAGATGCAGGTGGATATCGCCCTCGATGCCCTTCACCACGTACTGGGTGTCGGGATACGACAGCAGGAAAGTGCATAGCGCCGAGACGCCGAAGGTCCAGTACATCACCACACGCGCACCCACTTTGTCGGATAACCAACCACCGACGATGCGGAACAGGCTGGCCGGTATCGAATAGGCGGCAGCGAACAGACCGGCGGTCTTGACGTCCAGGCCGTAGGCACCGGTCAGATAGTGCGGCAGCCACAGCGCCAGCGCCACGAAGCCGCCGAAAACGAAAAAGTAGTACAGCGAGAAACGCCAGACCTGGATGTTTCTCAGCGGCTCCATCTGCTGCCGGAACGACATCGGTTTGGCACCCGAACGGCGGCGCTCCGCCTCGGATGGATCGTCCTGACTGAACAGGAAAAACAGCACGGCGGTGATCGCAATACCGATCGCCCAGACCTTGGCAACCATCATCCAGCCCGCCGCGACCATCACCATGGGCGCCAGCAGCTTGGTGACCGCTGCGCCGACGTTGCCGGCACCGAAAATGCCGAGCGCGGTGCCCTGCCGATTGGGTGGAAACCATTTGGAAACATAGGCGACGCCGACCGAGAACGATCCGCCGGCGAGACCAACGAACAGCGCGCCGATCATGAACTGCACATAGGTGTGCGCCCAGGTCAGCATCCACGTGGCGGCAGCTGCCGCCAGCATCACCAGCGTCAGCACGCGACGGCCGCCGTACTGGTCTGCCCAGATGCCGAGGAACAGACGGGTCAGCGAACCGGTCAGGATAGGCGTCGCAATCAGCAGTCCAAACGCGGTCTCGCTGAGTCCGAGATCCTTCTTGATCTGAATGCCAATGATCGAAAAGATCGTCCACACCGCGAAACAGACGGTGAAGGCGAAGGTGCTGAGCCACATCGCGCGCTGCTGCTGTGCGGTGGAAAACATTTGTGTGCCGGGCATGCCGTCAGATCCAGTTTAATAGTGACGATACGGAGCGACCGGTGGTCAGGCTGCTGCCGCTTCAATTGCGTCGAGGCCACGCACTTCGTAGCGCTCCTGCAGCGTCAACAGATAGTGCTGCAGCTCCTGCTGTCGAACCTGCAGTTCGAGGTAATCGGAAACCTGATACCGGACATCCTCGAATGACTGCGCTTGGCCCACTGCAATTTCATCGATGCAAACCACGTGATATCCCCAGCGCGACTCCACCGGAAACCCGGCGAGACCCTGGCGCAAGCGAAACACCTGACGATCAAATTCCGGCGTGGTCTGACCCTTGGTCAACCAGCCCAGCTCGCCGCCCTGCTCTTTCGATGGACAGTGAGAATGTCGCATCGCGAAGTCGGTGAACAGTACTGGATTGGCTTGCAGTTCGGCGATCAGACCTTCGGCGTCCGAGCGCGCCTTCAGGCGGCTGCTCACGTCTTCCGGTGCTGCCGCCAACAGCACGTGCCGCACGCGTATGCGGTCCGGCGCGCGGAAGCGCTCCTGGTTCTGCTGGTAGTAGCGCAGACAGTCGTCTTCGCTTGGAACACGCTCATCGACTTCGGATTCAAGCAGCGCCCGGATGGCCGCTTCTTCGTCCGATTCGCGTCCAACTGGCTCGACCGTTTGCGCCAGACCCAGCCGCTCGATCTCGCGCCGCAGCAGTTCGCGCACAACCAGTGCACGAGCTGCTGCGGCACGCGACAGTTCGGGCTTGATCGCGCGGTGGTGCTGCATTTCGTGTGCGATGTCGGCCTCGTTGATCGCAGTGTCGGCGACAAACAATACGCAGGGCGGTGGCCGCCCGACGCTGCGCGGACCTTCGGCCTCGTCGCCTTGGTGATCGTGCGCATCCTGGGTGACAGTATTCTGCGAGTCGATCACCCGGATCGGAACAATGCGAGGGTCTGAGGATGCCATCGGATTCAGCTCCTCGGCCCGTAGCGCAGCGTTGCCTGGCGTCGACGCACTACTTGATATGGCCGCCACAGATAGCTGATCGGAATGCTCCAGATGTGCACCAGACGAGTGAATGGCGCGACCAGGAACAGCGTCATGCCGAGGAAAATGTGCGCCTTGTAGACCCAGTGCACGCCAGCGACGAACTCAGACGCGCCGCTGCGGAAGGTCACGATGTGCTGCGCCCACTCGCCGAGCAGGATCATTACGCTGCCGTCCATATGATGGGTCGACAGAATGATGGAATACAGGCCCAGCAGCAGCTGCGCCAGCAGCAGCAGCAGGACCATGGTATCGGCTGGCGTGCCGGTAGCGCTGACCCGCGGATTAAACAGGCGCCGCCACAGCAGCATCAGCAGACCGACCAGGCAGGCGGCACCGAATACGCCGCCCGCGACCATCGCCAGCAGCTGCTTCTGCGGTGCGCTGATGACGTGTTCGTAGACCGAATGCGGCGTCAGCAGACCAACCAAGTGTCCAGCAAGAATGGCCAGCACCCCAAGGTGGAACAGATTGCTGGCGATTCGCATGCCTCGGCTCGACAGCAGCTGACTGGAGCCGGTGCGCCAGGTGTACATGGCGCGGTCGTAGCGCATCCAACTGCCGACGAACAGCACGGCCAGCGCGATGTAGGGATATATCTGGAATGCAAACAGATTGATTGTCTGGCTCATGGCTGCATCTCGGGGCTGGTTTGGGGACGCACCTTTGGCCGACCGGTAGGCGAGCAGTTGTCGTCCGGCGCTTCGCTGCCGAATCGAACCGCCTCTTCCTCCCACAGTTGATCCATTGCCTCGGGCGTATCGTCACGAGGCTCTTCGCTGGCTCGTTGCCGCAGGGAAGCCAGCTCGAGCTTGCCCTCCGAGTATTCCACCAGAAGCTCGAAGAGCAGCGCGTAGGGACTGTTGCGCTCACCGGCACGCGCCGCCAGCAGGCTGACGATATGGCTGACGTGGTGCAGCCAGTCGCGCGTCTCTTCCACCGGTTGCTGCGACAGGTATTCCAGCAGCAGCGGTAGATAGTCAGGAAGTTCTTTGGCCGCCATCTCAAAACCGTTCTTGCGATAGGTTTCGATCAGGTCAACCATCGCCTGACCGCGGTCACGCGATTCGCCGTGGATGTGCTCGAACAGCAGCAGACTCATCGAGCGTCCGCGATCAAACAGGCTCAGCCAGTCGTCCTGCGCGACCAGCGTGTCGGTATCCAGCAGTCCGTTGATGAACGCCGCCAGCGCCTTGCGCCGACGTGGTGTCAATTCGGGGGCATCCGCGGCCTGCAGCAGCTCGTCGCGATGCTCCCACATCTCGTCCTGTGGATAGTCCATCAGGACACCGATCAGCTTCAGCATGCTCATGAGACCACCTTCTCTTCTTTCTCCTGCCGATTCGGCGGCACGGAGTACGAGGTGATCTTGCGCGCGCCGAACAGATCGGCCGGACTGTCGCCGCTGCAGCCGTTACCAAAGGTGAAGCCGCAGCCGCCGCGCTCGCCGAAAGCGTCATCTGCATACTCGCGATGCGCGGTCGGTATCACGAACCGGTCCTCGTAGTTGGCGATCGCCAGATAGCGGTACATGTCCTCGGCCTGGGCGACGCTGAGGCCAGCCTGCTCCAGCACCTTCAGGTCTTCCACGCCATCGACGTTCTTGGCGCGACGCCAGGCGCGCATCGCCATCATGCGTTCCAAGGCGCGGATGACCGGCGCTTCATCGCCCGCAGTCAGCATGTTGGCCAGATACCGCACCGGGATGCGCAAGGACGCCACATCCGGCAGTTCGCCGTTCATGCCCACTCGGCCGCGCTCGGCGGCGGACTGGATTGGGGACAACGGCGGTACGTACCACACCATCGGCAAGGTGCGGTATTCCG
>JAGRJX010000230.1 GCA_020442545.1 Lysobacterales bacterium | reverse complement strand
CGACACGGCCAGCCGTTCGCAGCAAGGCTTGAATTGGGACTACCAACTCGGCTTCGGTGTGCCCGACGCCGAAGCCGCCGCCCGCGGCATGCTCGGCGTCAAGCGTGGCGAGCGCGTGCGCAACCGCGCCATTCCGCTGTTCTCGCTGCGCAACACCACAACCGGCGACATCGCCGCCGTCGCTACCCCGCAGATGGCGATGAGCCTGAACCAGCACGGTTATAGCGGCCACGGCGCGAATATTCCTTCCTACGCCGCCTTTCCCAATCCCGGCAAAGGCGTTCCCAAAGCCCGTGCCTATGTGCTGAGTACCCAGGTCGCCCCCGATGTCGGCCTGCCGGAAGTGATGCCGCTGTTCCTGCTGATGAAGGAAAACGGCGGCACCCGCGACTACATTCTGCTGAGCGATCCCGCGCAGGTTGAGAACGCGGTCAACAACGGCGGCTACGGCTATCTCGGCCGGCAGGGCTATGTCTATCGTCACTGTGCGGGAATACCCGGCTGCACCCAGCCCGCCGGCACGCAGACACTGAACCTGCAATGCCAGCCCGGTGGCAGTCCCTGCGCGGTGTTTCCCGAGGGCGACCGGACGACGTTCCAGAACCTGGGCTTTACCGCGCTGTTCCCCGGCATGGCCAACTCGCGCCTCGGCTACGCCTACGCGCGCAATGACGATGACGGCGACGGCCTGCCCAATGCAATGGAGCGGGTACTCGGCACCCGAACCGACCTGTCGGACACCGATGCCGACGGAATCAATGACGGCGTGGAGTATCCCTTCGCCAACATCCCGGTCAGCGACCCCTGCGATGGCCCGCAAGAACAGCGCTGCACGCGGTCACTGCGCCTGTTTGGCGATGGATTCGAGGAGGACTGAACATGAGATCACCAGCACTATGCGTCGTAAAGTTCGTGGTCGCAGTCATTTTTCTGCTGGGCTCAACAGGGATGAAGGAGGTTCTCGCGCAGACTGTCGGCACGCTTCGCATTGTGCCGACATCACCAATTGAGGGCGCTCCGCTGTCCGTCGAGGTTTGGGAGAATTCCTGCTTCTTCAACATCGTGACCGAAGGTGTCTACGCCCCGCAAGTGATGCGTGCCGGAAACGATGTGTCGGTTTCGATTCACTATGTGCGTGCCGTCAACCCGCTGCTTCAGTGTTTCGGAATACAAGAGGGCTGGGTGCAAATACCGTTGGATCCTTTGCCGGCAGGCGAGTACGAAGCACATCTGCTGGCATTGGGCTCGCTCTTGCATCTGAGCGGAGATATAGATTTCGATAACCCGGACGAATCCATGCAATCGGTTACGCGTTTTGTTGTGCGCGGATCGGTATCGCCAGCCGCGACGAACATTCCGTCGTTGTCCGATGCCGGTCATGTGCTGCTGGCGCTGGCGATGTTGCTGCTGGGAATCCGCTGTTTTCGACATGCATGATTTCTGGATCGGCAGGCAGATGCAGAACCTGCAATGTCAGCCCGGTGGCAGCCCTTGCGCGGTGTTTCCCGAAGGCGACCGCAACCTGTTCCAGAACACGCTGGGCTTTTCCGCGCTGTTCCCCGGCATGGCCAACTCGCGCCTCGGCTACGCCTACGCGCGCAATGACGATGATGGCGACGGCCTGCCCAATGCGATGGAACGGGTACTCGGCACCCGAACCGATCTGTCGGACACCGATGCCGACGGAATCAATGACGGCGTGGAGTATCCGTTCACCGATATTCCTCTCAGCGACCCCTGCGACGGGCCGCAAGAACAACGCTGCACACGATCACTACGCCTGTTTGGCGATGGATTCGAGGAGTAACCCATGAACGGAATGTCGTTTTGTAAAGCACACATGCGCATGCTTCTACTCGTGCTGGGACTCATCGGATTCATGGACGCATGGGCCCAGGATGCGGAGATACGGTTTCCGAATCCGCCGATAGCCGGGCAGCCAGTGATGATCGAGATGTACTGGAACTCATGCAGCGGCCCACTTTTCGGAAGCGACTTGTACGATATTCAAATCGTGGGAAATGACATACAGGCCACTGTAGACATCATCTACCTGATAATTGGGGTATGTCCGCCGGGAACCGTAGCGGGTTGGCAAGCATTTCACCTGCCGCCGCTGGCTGAAGGCACCTATACGATTGATATTGACGGACTGCCTTTCCTGGGAGATGACCCTGACCCTACAGGCCCGGCTACGCCATACGCCACCACAACGTTCGCGGTAGCGCCTGCCCCGCCGCTGCCCGTAACTCATACCATCCCAGCGATCTCTGCATGGAGTGCCTTGCTGCTGATTTTGCTTTCTTCTCTCATTGGATGGTTTGCACTGCGACGATGATCAGCCAGAGATCTGGCCCAGGAGACTCTGTCTCAGTTGACGGCGCTATACCCGGAGAACCTGTCCCACGCTAGCCTGGGTGATCATGAATTATCGGCAGCCCAGTCAGATGGCGGCTGGTGACACGAGTGTTGGGTCTACCCCGGGTGGCGAGGTATCGCGCTGGCAGCCTGCTGTCAGCCGCTGGCTGCCGGATGTCGCCCGGCACTCGATTTCGACCCGATTGCGACGCAGAATGTTGCGGTGTGAGGCGAAATCCGAATCGGTCGGAGGTCCGAAATGGCAACCGGATGGGCCGGCGATGGTGCCGTGCAGGAGCAGATCGACGCTACCGTGAAGGACGCGATCAAGCGTGCCCGCAGCCAGATCAGGAAAGGTCCGGGCCTGGAAAACTGCGAGGAGTGCGATGCGCCGATTCCCGAGGCGCGTCGGCGTGCGGTGCCCGGTGTCCGCCTGTGCGTGGCCTGCCAGGAAGCGGCGGACAACGACGAGCGTGTCGCTGGCGGCTTCAACCGCCGCGGAAGCAAGGACAGCCAGCTCCGGTGAATCGCAGGTTGTCATCGCGTATTCTGCCGATGGCGTTGTTGCCGGCCTTTCTGTTGCTGCCGCTGCTCGCTGCGGGCGGAACCCAGCCGGCCAGTGTGTTCATGGACGGGTTCGAGACGCGATGTGGACCGCTGCTGTACGGCGAATCCTTCGACGTTGCCGCGGGGCAGTGGCCTGGACCATGGCAGGAGCTGGCCGACAGTGCGGCGGTCGCCGACGTGATCGCCGGCGAAGCGCGATTGCGCCCCGTGCCCACTGGCAATCCGTACCCGCTGGCGCGCATGTTTGCTGATGTCCCCACCAGCGATGTGGATGTGCGCTTTCGCCTGCGCATGGCGGATGCCACACGCAGCGGCGTTGGCTTTTACGTGCGACAGAACGGCGGCCACATGCTCAACACCGTGCCGACCGGCAGCGGTTATGGGGTGTTTGTCGAAGGCGGCTTCCGCGGCCAGGCGGGCATTGGCCTGTGGCGCGAGGAGAACGGCAACGAGATTCCGTTCGCGCATTCGGCGTCGGGACTGCTCGATCCGCATGCCGACGTGGACTATGAAGTGCGCTTCCAGGTGAGCCAGCAGGACGCCAGCACCACGGCGTTGCGTGCCCGGCTCTGGCCCAGCGGCGAGCCGGAACCGGCGGTCTGGCACGTGGAGGGCAGCGACGACCAGTTCAGCCTGCAGGGCATCAGCGGCGGCATCGCGCTGGATTCCTACGACCACCAGCCGGGTCATGTCACGCCCGCGCATACCTTCGTCGATGACATCAAAGTGCGCGGGCTCTGCGAACCATTCTGAGCACGAAACGGTGTTTTGAGTGACGTTTCCTGCCGATGTTCGCCACTTGAACCGGCAACGCGCGGCTCGAAGCGGCTGCTGCCGCAGGCTTGAAAAGTCGTGGATCGTCGCCATGTAGGGCGCAGATGGCCTTGCGGCCATCGTTTTCGCATCGGCTGCAGCCGATTCATGCACACGGGCAGCGAAGCGGGCGCCATGGCGCCCTCCGCCTTCCCGTCGATATCCGAGGTATTCCCATGCAAATCGCCGAGCGCTGTGTCGCTTCCTTTCACTACACCCTGACCGACGACGCCGGCACGGTGATCGATTCCTCCGAAGGTCGCGATCCGCTGGCCTACCTGCATGGCGCGGGCAACATTGTCCCGGGGCTGGAAAAAGCCATGGCCGGTCGTGCCGCCGGTGACCAGTTCAAGGTCACTGTGGCGCCGGAGGAAGGCTATGGCGTGCGCAACGAAGAGCTGATCCAGTCGGTGCCGCGCGAGGCCTTCCAGGGCGTTGACAACATCGAGCCGGGCATGCGTTTTCAGGCGCAGACCCAGAACGGCCCGGTCAACGTCGAGGTCAAGGAAGTCGCCGACGCCACCGTCACCATCGATGGTAACCACCCGCTGGCCGGCAAGGCGCTGCACTTCGACGTCACCGTCGCCGAGGTGCGTGAAGCCAGCGAGGAAGAACTCAGCCATGGCCACGTCCATGGCGCAGGCGGCGCACACTGAATGCAACCCGCATCAATTCTCGATGGCAAGCCGCCGTCGTGATGGAACGGCCGACCGGCATCCGGTCGGCCGTTTTCATGTCCGCGTTTGCCGGGCATACACTGTGCGCACCAAGCAACAATTCACGCAGGCATTGAACGGGAGCAGGCCATGAGCGGCATCTATGAGATTGACGTCACCACCATTGATGGCGACACGCGCTCGATGGCCGAATTCCGCGACAAGACGCTGCTGATCGTCAACGTCGCCTCCAAATGCGGCTTCACGCCGCAGTACACGGGACTGGAAAAGCTCTATCGCGACCTGCGCGACCGTGGCGTCGAGGTGCTGGGTTTTCCCTGCGACCAGTTCGGCCACCAGGAGCCGGGCGACGAGGAGGAGATCAAGAACTTCTGTTCGCTCACCTACGACGTCAGCTTCCCGATGTTTTCCAAGATCGACGTCAACGGCGACAACACCGCGCCGCTGTACGCGTACCTGAAGAAGGAGGCGCCCGGGCTGATGGGCTCGAAGTCGATCAAGTGGAACTTCACCAAGTTCCTGGTCGACAGCGAAGGTCGCGTGCGTCGTCGCTACGCGCCGACCGACACGCCGGAAAAGATCGAGAAGGATATCGAGGCGATGCTCGACTGAGTCGTCGTCCCAAGCGGTCAAACGCGGTTGTTGCTCCAGTTCAGTCAGGCGCGTCGCTGAACTGTAGCCGTGCCAGCTCGGCGTAGAGGCCACCTTCCGCCACCAGGCTGTCGTGCGTGCCCTGCGCGACGATGCGGCCGCGATCCAGCACCACGATGCGGTCGGCCTTCTTCACCGTGGCCAGTCGATGCGCGATCACCAGCGTGGTGCGTCCCTGCATCAGCCGCTCCAGCGCCTGCTGGATGCTGCGCTCGCTCTGTGCATCCAGCGCGCTGGTGGCTTCGTCCAGCAAGAGCACGGGTGCATCCTTCAGCAGCGCGCGGGCGATGGCGATGCGCTGGCGCTGGCCGCCGGAAAGCCGCGTTCCCTGTTCGCCGAGATAGCTGTCGTAGCCGTCGGGCAGGGCGCGGATGAAACGGTCGGCTTCGGCAAGCCGTGCGGCTTCTTCGACCTCCGCGTCCGACGCATCCAGCCGCCCGTAGCGGATGTTGTCGCGTGCACTGGCACCGAATATCACCGGGCTCTGCGGCACCAGCGCGATGTGGTCGCGCAACTGGCGTGGATTGAGCGCACGGAGGTCTGTGCCGTCCAGGTGAACGCCTCCACTGTCCGGATCATAGAAGCGCAGGAGCAGCTGCAGCACGGTGCTCTTGCCGGCGCCGGACGGGCCGACCAGCGCCACGGTTTCGCCGGGGGACACCCGAAGTTCGAAGCCTTCCAGCGCCGGCGCATCCGGTCGTGACGGATAGTGGAATCGCACGGCGTCGAAGCCCAGCTGTCCGCGCAGTGGCGTGGCCAGGGTTTCCGGTGATGCCGGCGCGGTGATGCCGGGTGTTTCCGCCAGCAGTTCGCCAATCCGCTGCATGGCGCCCGCGGCGCGCTGGATTTCCGACCAGACCTCGGTTAATGCGCCGATGGAGCCGGCGCCGAGCATGGCGAAGAACACGAACTGGGTCAGCAGGCCGGGCTGCATGCTGCCGCTGATTACATCGTGTGCGCCGAGCCAGAGCACGGCGGTCACCGCGCCGAACACCAGCAGTATGACGACGCCGGTCAGCACGGCCTGACTGCGGATACGCCGCCTGGCCGCAGTCAGCGACACGCCGATGGCGGAACGGAAGCGATCCGATTCGTAATCCTCGCGGGCGTAGCTCTGCACCGTGTGCATGGCCGACAGCGTCTCGCCGGCGCGGGCGTTGGCGTCGGCCACGCGGTCCTGGCTCTCACGCGAGCGCGACTGCACCAGCCGACCGAACAGCACGATGGGCAGCACGGTCAGCGGTATGCCGATGGCGGCGAAGCCGGCCAGTCGCGGGCTGGTGATGACCAGCGCCACCATTGACCCGACAAAGGTGATCACGCTGCGCAGCGCCACCGACAT
>JAGRJX010000229.1 GCA_020442545.1 Lysobacterales bacterium | reverse complement strand
GCAAGATCAGCGTGCCGAAGACCCATATCAGCTCGCGCGGCTTGCCATAGGAACCGTAGAGCAGGCCGCGGAACATGTGCAGGTAGACGACGATGAAGAACTCCGACGCGCCAGTTGAGTGCATGTAGCGGATCAGCCAGCCCCACTCCACGTCGCGCATGATGTATTCAACCGAGGCAAAGGCACCCTCTGCCGTCGGTGTGTAGTTCATGGTCAGCCAGATGCCGGTGAGGATCTGGTTGACCAGCACCAGAATGGCCAGTGACCCGAAGTAGTACCAGAGGTTGAAGTTCTTCGGCGCGTAGTACTCGGTCATGTGCTTGCGGTAGGCCGGCATCATGCCTGGCGCGCGTGCGTTGACCCAGTCCATCACGCCATTGCTGACCCGTGAAATCACGTTGCTCATCATGCGGCTCCTTCGGGTCCAACGCCGATAACGATGTTCCGGTCATCAACGTAGCGATAGGCCGGCACTTCCAGATTGATCGGCGCGGGCGAGCCGTCAAAGACGCGGCCAGCGAGATCGAAACGCGAGTTGTGGCACGGGCAGAAAAAGCCGCCCTGCCATTCCGAATCAAATGGTTGCGGCTCCAGCTCCGGCACATAGCGCGGCACGCAACCAAGGTGCGTGCAGATGCCGACCAGCACCAGCATTTCCGGCTTCACCGAGCGCTGCGGATTCCTGGCGTATGCCGGCTGCTGGTCCTGTTCGGAGGCGGCGTCCTTCAGGCGAGCGTCATGCTTGCCCAGCGCCGCCAGCTGCTCCTCGGTGCGGTGCACCAGCCAGACCGGCTTGCCGCGCCACTTGACCGTCAGCCGCTGACCGGGCTCGACCTTGCTGATGTCGACCTCGACCGGCGCACCGGCGACCTGGGCACGGGCACTGGGATTCCAGGACTTGATGAAGGGAACAGCCGCAAAGATCGCGCCAACACCGCCGACCACGGCAGTGCTGGCGGTCAGGAAGCGGCGGCGGCCTGAATTGACGCCTTGGTTAGCCATCCGGCTCTCCGCAATACGATTGAACATGGCAGGAATCGGGATCATCCCCGGTTCCATCGCTTGTTTCCGGCCAGTTTCCGGCAATGCGCGATCAGCAGCAGCACGCGAGCAACAGGCCCTGCACCCGGCAAATCCCCGTCCGAGTCCGGTGGAATGGCCCGGAAGCCGCCACACCGCATGACCTGCAGCCCCGGAAAGAGGCCGTAAAGCGGACTAGTTTAGCGGATGCCCGTCCGGACGGACAATGTGGCCCGTCTCGCCGGGCAACGAATGGCAGGCCCGTGCGACAATTGCCGGCCCGTGCGTATCCCCATTCTGCCTTTCCTCGAGTTCCCTGCAGCTGATGACCGCTCCCCGCCAGTTCGCCGTATTCCTGCTGAAGGCCGCCATCCTGGGTCTGGCCCTGGCCTTTGTACTGGGCTGGCTCTACCCGGGGCTCGGCGACGATCTGCGTCAGCGGGCCGGGCTGCCGGTTACAGCCGGGCCGACGGCAACCGCGCCGGCGGTCGGTGTCAGGCCGACGCCTGGAAGCGGTCCGGTCTCCTACGCCGACGCGGTCAGTCGCACGGCGCCGTCCGTGGTCAGCATCTACGCGCAGAAGATCGTTACCCAACGGGCGCTGCGGCTGGTGCCAAACCCGCTGATGCAGCGCTTTTCCGGCATCACGCTCGGGCAGCCGCAGCGGCGCCTTGAACGCGCACAGGGTTCCGGGGTGATCGTCTCCGAGGATGGCTACCTCCTGACCAACTATCACGTCATTGCCGATGCCGAGGACATCATGGTGGTGCTGCAGGACGGCCGCGTAACCCGTGCGCGCGTGATCGGCTCGGATCGCGACACCGACCTCGCGGTTCTGCGCATCGACGGCAGCGACCTGCCGGCGGTGACGCTGGATCCGGAAGTGCCGCTCAGCGTCGGCGACGTGGTGCTCGCGATCGGCAACCCGTTCGGCCTGGGACAGACGGTGACCCAGGGCATCGTCTCCGGGCTGGGACGCAACCAGCTCAACCTCAGCACCTACGAGGATTTCATCCAGACCGACGCGGCGATCAATCGCGGTAACTCCGGCGGCGCACTGATCAATGCTCATGGCCAACTGGTTGGCATCAACACCGCCGTGCTGTCACGGCTGCTTCCCGACGCCGAAGGCATCGGTTTCGCCATTCCCGTGGTGACGGCGAAGTCGGTGCTGGAGCAGATCGTAGAGCACGGCGTGGTGATTCGCGGCTGGCTGGGCGCCGAATACGGCGACGCGCCGATGATGCCGGGCGGCCTGCCTCCGGGCGCGCCGCGCGGCGTGGCCCTGACCAACATCTACCGCGGTGGCCCAGCCGACCAGGCGGGCCTCGAACCCGGCGACGTACTGCTGCAGATGGACGGTGCCGACATCGCGGACGAAAACGACCTGCGCGACCGCGAAGCCGCCCTGAGGCCGGGCACGTCGGTCCGCCTCGACGGCCTGCGTGCCGGCGTGCCGTTCAACACCAAACTGACGCTCAGCCAGCGCCCCAGCCGTGACTCTCTGAGTCAGGTCGAGCAGAACCCGCTGCTGCCCGCCGGTTGATCGACGACATCCGAGCGATCAACCCATGTCGCTGGCGCGCCGCAGCCGGTACATCGGCTGGCTGCCGTAGCTCTTGGCCAACGGCATCGTGCCCAGGTAGTCCGCACAGAACAGGTCCTGCCCGTTCGCCGCCAGCGCATAGGCCGCCTCGGCACTCATGAACACCGAGTCCGTCGCGGCGATGGGCTCGATCCGCGCCGCCCGCGTCACCTGGGTGCCGAATACGTTGCGCCGATGCAGCAGCGGATCGTCGGCCGGATAGACCGGCCCCACGTGCAGCCCGATGCGCAAATGCAGATCGGCTGGCAAGCCTTCCGCCACCCAGTCGACGCCGGTCACCATGTCGCGCAGCCGCAACGCGAAATCGGCCGCTGCCATCGCCTCGGCGAACACCATGAACAGGCCATCGCCCCAGGTGTTCACCAGTTCCGGCGCCGGTCGCATGCCATCGACCAGCTGCGCGACGCGCGTCAGGAAGCCGAGAAGGAATGCCGGCGTATGCTCCTCGGAAAGGCGGCTGTAGCCCACAACATCGGCAAACAGCATGCTCCGCACTTCGCGGTGCAGACCTTCGGTAGCTCCCGATGAGGTGAACTCAGAAACGGGTGCGGCCCGATGCGTGTCGACCAACGGCAGCCCTGCACCACTCCGCAGTCGCGCCAGATCAATCAGATCCACGACCAGCCCTGCGGCCTTCCACGCAGAAACAGTGTCAATCGCGCCACCCGGACCGCCACCACCCTCGGCGTCGAGCAACGCCAACAACCGTGGCGCATCGTCAAAGTCCCGCGCGCGGAGACGCGCCGCGCCCTGGATCAACGTGGTCGCATAGCCATAGAGTGCATCGTCACCCAGATGACGTTCCGGCACGGCGTAGTCGATCCGGCTGACCTTCTCCATCGCCGCCTCGAAGCGCGACACCCAGCCTTCGCCACCCACAGCCACGCTGCTGGCGACAAAGTCCTCGCGCGCGAACGGCAGCGTCACGTTCACCTCGGCACCGCGCGCCAGCATGGCCTCGATAAACAGCAGATCACCGCCGCAGGCCGCCGAGCAATAGCCAACGCCGGCGCCCAGCTCGTCCAGGCGCGTCTTGATGGCTTCGGCTACAGCTGGCTCCAGCGTCGACGGGAAACGCTGTCGCTCCGTAGATGCCTGGTCGACCATATGACCGGTGAAGGCCAACACCACCGGCAGGCGAAGCGTCTCGCGCAACTCGTCGGCGGCCGGCAACGCGCGCGCAAGCAACGCCAGCTGACGACGCATGGCCGCAATGTCGCCACGACGCGGTCCGGCGGTTTCTCGTGCGAGTCGATAGTGCTCCGCGGCTCCGTCCGCATTGCCCAGGAGCAGCATGGCCTCGCCCAAGGTGGCTTCGCGCCAGTGCGCCTCCATCGCAGCGGAACATTCATCAATCCGCCGCTGGACGGCTTTCGCCAGCGCCGTCGATGCTTCGGCGTCACCCTGCAGCCGAAGCATGCTCGCTGCATTGATTCCGGGAAACGGATCGCGACTTTCCTCCCAGGCCTGCCGATAGCGCGCCGCTGCGTCATCCAGCGCCCTGTTTTTCGCATCGCCATCCGGTAACCGCTGCCAGGCGTCCTTGGCGATCCGCCCGGCCAAGGACAGCACGTCGATGCGCTGCGCGGTATCGAGCGATACATCCAGCAACGGCGCCAACCAGCGCGTCGCCTCCCGATAACCGCCAATCCGCACCTCGGCCAGAGCAATCAGGTACCCAAGCTCGGGATTTCCTTCACACATCTCGCAATGCGACAGCAGCCACTCGCAGGCCAATAGCGGGTGACCAAGAGACAGCGCACGCCGAGCCAAACTCGCCAAGACAGCTGAATTCACACAGCCAGGCTCGGCAAATGAGTCGTCGGCATCTTCCAGCAGAGGTTGCAGGCTTTCGGCGTCCACGGAGGTGCTGCATTTATCTGGGCAATACTCGGCTATCTTATATTGCCATGCAGCCGTTTATGGCCGTTGGGAATGCGTCGCGCTATGCTGACTTGGCTGGCTCATTTCCGATGAGGCTTGCCATGCGAACAAGAATCAATCTAATCGCCTTGCTGTTTGCAGCGATGATCGCTTCCATTCCCGCAAATGCTGCCAGGCGGGCAGTTCGCGTTGCCTCCGATGGATGGGGAGCCATCGCGGATTTCGGTCCTCCAGAGTGTCCAGGCACATATCCCCTGTCAGGCAATGCCGCTGCCACTTTGCCGTTGGATTGGGGCAGCTACCGGTTCCACGGCATTGGCGATACCGCCTACACCTACCAGACCTATTGCCAGCCAACGGCACTTGATGAGTTCAGCCAAGCCTCTTTCGAATTTGCTTTCCCACCTGAGCCTGGTCTGCGTACTTTGGTCGGCGCCAATACCGACAATGCCGCAACTGGCTTGCGCTACACCTGGCTGACTGGAGACAGCGTCTTCGATGGCCCAGGGTTCCAGTGGACGCTCTACTGGTTTCCGCGCGGCGTCACCATAGTGGCACTTTATGGTTTGGTCGATCCGAACACCGACCTACCGCTGGTGCTGGATGCCAGCACCGCCATCAAACAGGGGACGACTACGGTTTGGAGCGCAGAAGGCAATAGCTTCGACGGTGAATATTTCTGTTTCCTCGATGGTGAATTTGCCGG
Source organism: Lysobacterales bacterium (assembly GCA_020442545.1). Lineage (GTDB taxonomy): Bacteria > Pseudomonadota > Gammaproteobacteria > Xanthomonadales > Xanthomonadaceae > JACKOX01. Next base: position 3,522 of record JAGRJX010000229.1, on the reverse strand, counting down.
CCTTTGGAACGGCGAGCTGGACGATACCGGTTCTGCCTGCCTCGAAGCCGCAGTGCTTTTCAACAGCAGTTTCGAATAGAAAGCCACGAGCGCGTTGAAACGTGCGGCAATGAGCGACAACCGCCAGACATTCCGATATCGCGCATTTATCAGTTACAGCCACGCCGACGAAGCTATCGCCTCGCGGTTGCATCGGCGGCTGGAACGCTATCGCCCACCGCGCGGACTAAGACAAACCAGAAACGATCCAAGGCCCCCACGCATTCATCCAGTGTTCCGGGACCGCGACGAGCTGTCCGGCGCCGGGCAGCTCTCAGATGCTATCGAGACAGCACTGGAGCAGTCCGAAGCGCTGATCGCCATCTGCTCACCAGCAGCCGTTGCCTCAAGATGGGTTGGCGAGGAGATTCGGCAATTTCGCTCGCGTCATCCGGAGCGTCCTGTGCTCGCCTTCGTTGTTGCCGGGGACCCGAGCGCCAACCCTCGCGAAAGCACAGGGATAGCGGCTTTTCCAATTCAACTGCTGGTCGAAGACCCTTACGACCACGACTCAAAGCTATTGGAGCCGCTGGCTGCCGACGCACGACCAGAGGGCGATGGTTTCAATTCCGCCTTCCTGAAGCTCGTTGCTGGCCTGCTTGGCGTGGAGTTCGACCAGTTACGTCAGCGCGACCTGCATCGCCGCCAGCGGTTCTGGCTGGTCATTGCTGCAGCGTCTCTGATGCTGAGTGCCTGCTTTGCCGTACTGGCGTTGCAGGCGATGCGCGCGCGCGATGTCGCGCGCGAAGCACGGGCGAAAGCCGAGTTAGAGCTCGCGTCCGAACGCCAAACTCGCGATTTCCTGCTATCGGTGTTTGAAATGGCAGATGCGAGCAAGTCACGAGGCAATGAAGCCACTGTTCGTGAAGTACTGGACCGTGCTGTGGCTAGGATTGACGCGACGCCTTTCAACCGACAAGCGATTAAATCTCGCTTTCTCGCGACCATGGGACAAGCCTACGACAGTCTCGGTATCAACAAGCGCGCCATCGAAATGCTCCGTGAATCTCTAACCGCTCTTCCAGAAGAAGATCAAAGCCACGAAGCAATTTCTCAACGAATCGACAGTCAGTTAACACTGGCTGATGTCCTGTTGAGTACCGGTGACTACGTAGCAGCGAAAAAGGCCCTGGATATCGTAGACGCAACGTCTCGGCCTTCCGTTTCGGCACTCCAGAATGCCCTTTCCGCAACAATCCGAGGCGACATCGAGAGCCAGCTGGAGAACGATGCGGAATCGGAGAATTGCTACCTCCGTGCGCTTGGAATCGTCGACGCAAGTGAAATTCCACCTGAAGATGAGGCCCGGCTGAGAGGTCGCCTGCACAGTGGGCTTGCTTTGTTGCTGTTGTACGCAGGCAACTATGAAGCCGCTGACGCAGAATACGTAAAATCATACGACGTGCTGTCGAAGACCCTTGGTGAAAATCATCCAGACACTGTAACAACCATGATTTCACGCGCCAGCAATGCTTTCTCTGCTGGCGACATGGACACCGCACGGCGTGAGTGGAGGCATTCGCTGAAGATCGCATCGAAGCTCTACGACCCACTCAGTCCCTACATCGGCACACTGAAGAACAACCTCGGACGCCTCTCCCTGGAAACCGACGACCTGAGCAGCGCCGAGTCGATGCTCAACGACGCCATCGCCAGCGACCGCAAGTTCCGTACCGAAGGCTTCGACGACCTCGCCTACCCGCTCAACAGCCTGGCGATGGTGAAGCTGGCGCAAGGTGATGTCGAGACAGCGCGCAAGCTGCTGGACGAAGCGCTATCGATTGCAGAAGCCGCGAATCATCCAATCCTCGGGCCAGTGCTGACGCACATCGCGGCTTTGAACTGCCAGACGCAGCCGACAGCGGAAGCATTGGCGATGGCGCAGCGTGGTTTCGATATCAGCAGTACGCGCGAGGACTCATCCGAATGGCGGCTAGCCGAAGCGCGGCTCACGCTCGCCTTCTGCCAACGGCAGCTGGGTCAGCCGAATATCGACCGCAAGCAAGCTCACGCGGATGTCGAAACCATCGGGAAGCACTTCAGCGCGGAAAATGTCTTCACTCGCCGTGCCAGGACGCAGCTCGACGCCATCAGGTTGTCCCGATAGCCGACGCCGTCCACTTCAAGGACAACCGGCGACAACAGAAGACGCGCTACCGGCTTGCCCCCGAGCTATCTGCACCGCTGGCGACAGCTGATGCAGTAGTCGCCGTTCCGCGAAGCGCCTCGCGATAGCGTTCGTAGAGGATGCCGACGCGCTCCACGAAACGCTGGGTTTCCTGATACGGCGGCACGCCGTCGTGACGATCCACGGCACCCTCGCCGGCGTTGTAGGCAGCGGCCACCTGGCTGATGTCGCCGTCGTAGCGATCCACCAGCCAGGCCAGGTACTGGCTGCCGCCGGCGATGTTTTCCGACGGCACGAAGGCATCCTTGACGCCAAAGCGCGTCGCGGTGTCCGGCATCAACTGCATCAGTCCCTGCGCGCCGACGTGCGAGACGGCATTAGGCCGGAACGCGCTTTCGGCGTGCATGATGGCGCGCACCAGCGCCGGATCGACGCCGGCCATCTGCGCGGCCGTGCTGACCTCGCCGGCAAACGCGGTGGTGTTTAGCGGCACCTTGTTCCAGTCGATGCCGGGTGCCTCGCCGCAGGCGTAGCAGGTCTCGATGTAGCTGAACAGCAATTTGGCGCCGGCGTCGCGACCGGGTGCCTTGTTGGTGTAGTGGGTGATGCCGTCCTTCTCGTAGCGATACACCGCGCCGCGCGTCACTCGTGCACCGCTGGATTTTGGCGGTGCCACCGGCGAGCTGCCGGCCGGCGCGGTGCGGAATTCGACGTGCGGCTTGTCGGTGCTGGCAGTATCTGCGGCAGAGGGTGGCGAATTCCGTGCCTCATAGGTCGCTACCGACCGGCAGTTGCGATAGCCGCTGCGCTCGCTGGAATAGACAGTCTCGCCATCATTGCCTTCGCAGCGATACAGGGTGCCGGCCTGGGCGAGGCCGGCGATGCATAACAGGATGATCTGGAAGAGCAAGCGCATGGTGGCCATTGACCGCGAATCTGGCCCCTAGTTTCCGTCGAAGGGAAGCGGATGCCAAGCCGCACCGGTCGTGGCGATGGGGCGGGCTTCGGGGAGGCCAGGCCGACATCGCCACGGCGCGGTGCGCCTGGGCGGGCCTCCCTGCCCTCCTGTCGGCGCACCCCGACAAAAAGGAGCGACTGGGAGCGCGTCCGCTCGGGCAGCCGTATCACGGGGCCGACGACGGAAAGATAGCGCATTTTCGTACGGAAATGTGATGCATCTCACGTTTTTGATCGTTTGAACGAACTGAGGCGCTCCCGCCACCCTGAATTGCCACACGTCCGCCAGGAAATCACCCGGCTACTGATATCCTGTCAGGTTGTCACCGCCACAAGGTCCTTCACCATGCCGGGCAAGCTTTTCATCAAGACCCACGGTTGCCAGATGAACGAGTACG
>JAGRJX010000030.1 GCA_020442545.1 Lysobacterales bacterium | reverse complement strand
CGGCACGCTGACCGAAGGCCGGCCGACGCTGACCCGTGTCGATGTCCTTGGCGGCGGTGACGAGAACGACCTGGTGCGCCTCGCCGCCAGCCTCGAACAGGGCAGCGAGCATCCGCTGGCGCGCGCCATTGTCGATGCGGCGAAGGAACGCGGGCTGACGCTGGCCAACGCCCGCAACTTCGAATCCGATAGCGGACGCGGCGTCAGCGGCAGCGTCGACGGCCAGCGTGTGCTGCTCGGCAATGCGGCGTTGATGCAGGCGCACGATGTCCACGCTGCTGATGCGGAAGCCCGCGCCGAATCGCGCCGTGGCGAAGGCGGCACGGCGCTGCTGATGGCGGCAGGCGGAAGAGCGGTTGCCGTGCTGGTGATCGAGGACCCGGTCAAACAGAGCACTGCCGAAGCCCTGCAGCGCCTGCGCGACGACGGCCTGCGCCTGGTGGTCGCCAGCGGCGATGGCGAGACCACGGTCAAGGCCGTCGCCAGCCGACTGGGCATCAACGAAGCCCACGGCGGCGTGCAGCCGGCGGACAAGGCCGAACTGGTGGAGAAACTGCGCCGCGAAGGCGCGGTGATCGCCATGGCCGGCGACGGCGTCAATGATGCACCGGCACTGGCATCAGCCGATGTTGGCATCGCCATGGGCACCGGTACCGACATCGCCATGTCAAGCTCTCAGGTGACGCTGGTGCGTGGCGACCTGCGCGGCATCGCGCGGGCGCGCGAGCTGTCGCAGGCCACGGTCGGCAACATGCGCCAGAACCTCGGCTTCGCCCTGCTCTACAACGCGCTGGGCATCCCCATCGCCGCCGGTGTGCTGTACCCGTTCACCGGACTGCTCTTGAACCCGATGATTGCTGCCGCAGCGATGAGCCTCAGTTCGGTGTCGGTCGTTGGCAACGCGCTCAGGCTGGCCTGGCGAACGCCAGGCGCCTGAGTGCGAAAAGGAACGTCAATCGCGGCCAAACACGCCGCGACAGCCACCCGACACCCAAACCTTGTTCAACGCCGCACCCCAGTTGCGCTTTTCGATGCACTGGGTGCTGCTCAACTGACGCAGCAGGCGGATGCCGTACCGCGTGTCGACCGCACATTCGGACTGACGGTTGTTGATCGATTCGCAGGTCACCTCGTCCGGCAATCCGTCACCGTCATCACGCTCACTGCGATGCTCGTACGATGCGCCACGATCACGGCCACGCCCTTCACTGACGAACTCGGCGCGACAGCCACCACTGACCCAGACCACGCCGCGACCGACGCCCCAGTTGCGATCACGCACGCATTGCGTGCTGCTGAGCTGACGCGTTTGCATGACGTCGCCACGGGTATCGATGCGGCATTCCTGGCGGCGGTTGTCGATGGACTCGCAGGTGACGTTGCCGTCGTCGCCGTAGCCCGGCCTGCCCGGCCAGCCACCGTGGTCACGATCACGCTGGAACACGCCACGGCAGCCGCCGCTGACCCACACGCCGCGATGGCTGGAACCCCAGTTGACGCCTTCGCGGCAGTTGGTGCGGCTCAGCTGTTCGGTCAGACGGGCGTTGCCGCGACCGGCCAACGCGCATTCCTGGCGGCGGTTGTCGATGGATTCGCAGGTCACTTCACCGTCGCCATCGGCGATCCGCATGCGCTGGAACACGCCGCGACAGCCGTTCGACACCCACACACCGTCGCGGTCCGAACCCCAGCTGCGGCCTTCACGGCAATCGCTGCGGCTGAGCTGTTCGACCAGCCGCACCTGACCGCGACCATACAGCGCGCATTCGCTACGCCGGTTGTCAATGGACTCGCAGGTCACTTCGCCAGCGGCCTCCGCGATCCGCGTGCGCTCGAAAACGGCGCGACAGCCGCCAGACACCCAGACGCCGTCGCGATCCGCGCCCCAGGTCGATCCTTCGTGGCAGTCCGAACGGCTCAGCTGTTCGACCATGCGGATGCGGCCGCGGCCATACAGCGCGCAGTCGCTACGGCGCTTGTCGATGGACTCGCAGGTCACCTGACCGTCGCGCACTGCCCCGGCGCCATAGCCGGCGCCATAGCCGGCGCCATTTCCAGAGCCGTAACCGCTGCCATGGCCACTGTCGTAGCGATCCTCGCGCTCGAACACTGCCCGGCAACCGTTGGCCACCCAGACGCGACCCCAGCTCGTCCCCCAGTCGCGGTTTTCGCGGCAGTCGGCGCGACTCAGCTGCTCGACCAGCCGAATCTCCCCGCTGCCCCGCACTTCACACTCGGTGCGTCGGCTATCCACCGACTCGCAGGTGACGTCCGCGGCTCTCGCCCAACCGGTGGACAGGCAACACAGAAACATCATCAGGACGGGTAGTTTCATAGCAACTCCTCCTCGCAGGCGATGCGCCGACCCGGCAGATTTTCTACCATCCTCCGTCAAAAACAGGCCCGAAAGCCAGCGACCGTCCAACACAGTCCTACTATCCTGCGGCGATTGCCCCGCCGTGGCTTGCCAATATTTGGCAAGCGCGCTAGGGTTCGCGCATGAGCACGATGAACATTTCCCTGCCCGATGAACTCAAGGCCTACGTGGACACGCGCATCAAGGCCGAAGGATTCGGCAGCAACAGCGAGTACATGCGAGAACTGATCCGTCGCGACCGCGACCGCGAACAGTTCCGCCAGTACCTGCTGGACGGCGTGGCGTCCAAGCCCGCCGGTCGCATGGATGCGGCGTACTTCGCCAACTTGCGTCAACAGGTCAAGAAAGCAGCCGGAAAGTGAAGCCGGCCATTCGGTCGGAGCGGGCTGAACAGGACATCCGCCTCACGCTGGCGCATTACCTGGACATATCGCCCGCGACCGCGCTGACGTTTCTGGACGCACTGGAGCGGGCCGCCGACCACATCGAGACGCACCCCGGCAGCGGTTCGCCGCGCTACGCGCACGAACTGGCGATACCGCAACTCCGGTACTGGATGCTGGACGGCTATCCCCATGCCTTGTTCTACATCGAACACGCCGATCACCTGGACGTGATTCGCTTCGCCCATCTGCAGCAGGACATCCCGACCAGCCTGCGCGAGCCGTCAAAATGACCTCGCCGCCATACCGTCCGCCCGGAACCATCGCATGAAGGCCGAAAAGCCAACCGCACACACGCCACTGATGCAGCAGTTCTTCGCCGCCAAGGCGGAGTATCCGGACATCCTGCTGTTCTTCCGGATGGGCGATTTCTACGAACTGTTCTACGACGACGCGCGCAAGGCGGCCCGGCTGCTCGACATCACGCTGACCCAGCGCGGCACCTCGGCCGGCCAGCCGATCCCGATGGCTGGAGTGCCGTTCCATGCGGCGGAAGGCTATCTGGCGCGGCTGCTGGCGCTGGGCGAGTCCGTGGCGATCTGCGAACAGATCGGCGATCC
>JAGRJX010000228.1:8836-13512 GCA_020442545.1 Lysobacterales bacterium | reverse complement strand
GTCCAGGGACCTGGGGGCAAGACACGTTGGCACAACGAGAATGTCTTTGCTCCATGAGAAGGACAAATGCTGAGTGATGATCTGGTCGCTGCGCTCCTGAAGTTCCGCGCTGATCGGGACTGGGAGCAGTTCCATACACTTCGCACGTTATCGAGCTCAATAGCATTGGAGGCAGCGGAGCTGTTGGAGGTCACCCAATGGGTGGCTGACAGCGAGCTGGAAGAAGTAGTTCGGTCAAAGCGGAATGCAATCACGGAAGAAATCGCAGATATCGCGATTCTATTGACCTACCTAGCCAACGACCTTGGAATCGACATCGACGTGGCAGTGAGAGATAAGCTGACCAAGAACGCCGGCAAGTACCCGGTTGAACTCTCGAAGGGTACTGCTAAGAAGTATGACGAACTATAGCGACAGTTCGAGTAAGGAAGTGTAATGAGGATTGCTGCCACACATTCGCACCTTCACGGATTGGAGCATGTGAAGATTTGGAAGAACTCAGCTTGGGAGGAGTTGTGTGCGGGCCTTCTCCAGTCTGACGACGAAGTGTCTGACCTTTCGGAAATCCTGACCAGGCTGCGGTTCTATTTGGACGGCAAGAACTGGGTATGTGAAACGGGTGGGTCGCAAAAGTCGGGGCGTTTCTCGAAAGATCGAGTTTCAGTTCAACTTGATACGACAAGTGACATAGATTCGTTGTCGACAAGGATAGGCCATCATCTATTTGCCTATCAGCAGGACCAGATTGACGTTGGCATCGAGATTCTTCCGATGAAATCGATGCAGAAGCACATGTCGTCGGGCCCCGCTTACTACGAAGGCGAACTGTACAACGTGATCCGGAACGGTCGTGGAGTTCCGAGCGTACCGCTGGTGTTGGTGGGTATCGAACCGTAGCAGGTGGCGTGCCGAAAGGGTTCCAAGGAGGAGCCAGAGCGAGCGAGTAGGTTGGGGTGAGCTTGCGAACTCCAACGGTTTCCCGGTCATCACCACGCGACGCCATGTGGCACGTGGCGTTCACGAACGTTGGGGTTCGTTCCTCACCGCCAACCTACCAAGTCAGGTTACGTGACGGATTGCTATCGGTCGAAGCGCTGATCGAGGATGACCTGTTTGGGGTCTGCGGCCCAGTCGGCGCTCGCGATGCCGTCGCGGATGTAGCGAGTAGGTTGGGGTGAGCTTGCGAACCCCAACGGCTTTCCGGCCGCCACAGCGCGACGCCATGCGATGTGCGACATGCACGAACGTTGGGGTTCGTTCCTCACCGCCAACCTACCAAGTCAGGTTACGTGACGGATTGCTATCGGTCGAAGCGCTGATCGAGGATGACCTGTTTGGGGTCTGCGGCCCAATCGGCGCTCGCGATGCCGTCGCGGATGTAGCGATGGATGGTCGAATGCGGCCAATCACTGGCGCGGGTGACGTAGCCGTGCTTCACCGGGTTGAAATGCACGTAGTCGATATGGGCTTGCCGGTCGCGATCATCGCGGATCTGGTGTTCCCAGAATCGGCGCTGCCAGATGCCGCGTTCACCCTTGCGTTCGCGGCTGGCCGAAATCGGCTCGCCGGCGGTGATCGTGCGAGAGAAGCCGGCTTTGATCAGCGACCAGTGGGTCGGGAAGTCCGAATCGTCTTCCGGCAATGTCCACACGGCATGCAGGTGATCCGGAAGCACCGCCCATGCGTCGATCACGAACGGATGCCGCTCGCGCACAATACGGGTGGCCCGTCGCAAGTCGTCGACATGATCGACCAGCAGTGTTCCGCGCCGATCCCGCAGGTTCACGGTGAAGAAATAGGTGCCGCCAGCGGCCTGGCTTCGTCGGTAGCGCATGCGATGATGGTAGCTTCGAAAGCACGCGACGGTTGCCGAGGGCTTTCCGGCTCGGGCGAGTTGACCAGCGTCATGATGGGAAACAGAGATCAGCGTCCAATCTTCCCTTACGCGAAGTCATCCAGCACGCCCACTACGGTGTGGCCGATGTCGGCGACGGCGTGGCCGCCTTCCTGCACGATGGCCGTCGGAAGGCCGAGGCTCGTCAGTCGTTCTTCCGGCTGTTGCATATCATCCGTCCGCAGCGATGCCTTGATCGCGTTTCTCGACAGGCGCGTTTGTTGGGCGGCTTCGCTTTGGTCAGGAATGTTCGGAATGTGGGGGCTTACGGTTGAGCCACGCACCCGGGTGCGGGGTGCTAGCGATACAGCGTCAGCGTTTCCGGCAGCAGGCAGACGCGGTCGCTGCAGGCCTGCAGCTTGAGCGTGGCGCGGGTGGCGTCGCCATCGATGCGGATGTCGGTGCGGGCCACGTAGAGTTGCAATGTCGCACCGAGAATTTCCAGGCGGCGGGTGATGCCGTCGGGATAGCGTGCCGTCAAGGCGTTGCCGGCGTCGTCCTCGGCGCTGACGTCGGTGGCCAGCAGGCGCTTGTCGTCCAGCACGTGGGCGTTGATGTGCCAGCCGTCCTGCAGGTCGATGTGCAGCCGGGTTTCGCCATTGCTCGATGTGTCCAGCCAGGCGCGGCCGGCGCCGTCAGCGAAGAAGCCGACGGCGTCGGTGTCGCCGTTCCTGGCGGTCAACACGCTGCGCTGCGCGCTCCAGTTGGCACCGCTGTGCTCCTGCGCGTCGCGCTGCAAGGTCGCCAGGCAGCGGCTTAGCAATGGCTGCCACTCCTCGCGTGTGGCGCGGCGTGACTGCGCGTGCAGTGCGAGGCAGAGCGTGGCCAGTGGTGCCTGCAGTTCGCCATCGCGGGCCAGCTCGGGATTGGCAGCCTTCGGCCCAAGGTAGCGCTTCCCTGCCACTCGCAACAGGGCGGCGCTGCGCTGGCGCGATGTTTCGCTCGGCTCGCGGGCATCGAGATCGAGGAGGGCCTGCGTCAGCTGCGCGTAGTCGTCGAGACTGCCAGCGACATCACCGTGCTGGTCGCGATCCAGTCGCCCACTTTCCGCGTCGAAGCGCTGCCAGAGGCGATCCAGGATTTCCGCGGCCCGTGTCCGAGCAGCGTTGCCGTCATTGCTGCCTGACCAGGTCAGCAGCGCGCTGGCGTACATCGCGTTCCAGCTGGTGATGGTCTTGCTGTCGATGAACGGGCGAGGCGTGGTTTCGGTATGGGCTTCGCTGAGAGTTTGCAGGTGATTGTCCAGCTGCGCGTCGTCAAGTGATGCGCGCGTGAGGCGCAGCTGTGCGCGGTCGTCGATGTGATCCGCCTGCATCCAGTTGCGATGCTTGGCCAGTCGATCCGCTTCGGCTGCTGCCAGCAGGTAGTAGCTGCCTTCGCGACCGTCGTAGCGCGCATCCACCGCGCTGGCGTACAGGCCATCCGGCTGGCGCAGCCAGTTCTCGGCAAAGCGCATGATGCTGGCGGCGGCAGCTTGCCACGCGGGACGATTCCAGTGCTGCGCTGCCCGCGCATACAGCCGCAGCAGCTGCGCCTGGTTGTAGAGCATCTTCTCGAAGTGCGGATGCGACCAGTCGCTGCGCGTGCTGTAGCGGAAGAAGCCGCCGTTGAGCGGATCGAACAGCGGACTGGCCTGCATGGCATCCAGCTGCTGTCGAAGTGCGTCCGCCGCGGGCCGGCTTTTTTCGCGGATGCCGCGATCCAGCAGCCAGCCCATCAGCGCCGCATCGGGAAACTTCTGTGCACCGCGCAGGCCACCGTACTCGCTGTCCCAGTGCGCGACGAGCAACGTGTCGATGTTTTCAATGCCCAGCGATGCGGTATCGGATTCGTTGGCAGACGTCGCCGAGGGTTGCAGCGCCCGGAAGCCCGTCGCCATCGCGGCCAGCGCAGCAGGTGCCTGGTCCTGCAGACGGGTGATCCGCTGCAGCAGGGCCAACAGTTTATCGCGGCTCAGATAGGCCCCGACGAACAGCGGCTCGCCCCCCGCGTTCTCGATCACCGTCACCGGCCAGCCAACCTCGCCGCCGCTCAGGCGCTGCAGCCGGGTGTAGCGGGCATCGAGTTCCGGATGCTGCTCGCGGTCGATCTTGATGGCCCGGAACCGCGTGTTGAGCAACTCACCGACGGTCGGGTCGGAGAACGCTTCCTCGGCCATGCGGTGGCACCAGTAGCAGGTCGAGTAGCCGATGGAGATCAGGCGCAGCGACGTGTCGTCGCCAGTCGCGTCGTCGACGGAGTGCCAGGCGACCGGATTGAAGGCGTGCTGCAGCAGGTAGGGCGAGCTGGTCAGGATCAGCGCATTGAGCGGCACCGCGGCTGCCTCATCATCAGACTTTGGCAGGTAGTCGCGCAGCCATGGCTGGGATTCCAACGCCACCTTGGCAGTACTGATGCGGACCTTCCAGACGTCCGCACCGGGCTGCGTTCCGGGCGGCGGCGCGAACTGCGGCGTCGTCTGCGCCACCGACGCGGTGTGTTCGACCGGCTCGACTGTCGCCATGCCTGCGAAGGCAGGCATGGCGACGAGCAAACCGAGCGCGATCAGCCGAATCGTAGTGCCACGCAGCCGCCGCATCAGGGTGCCGCTTTGTCCCCGCCTGGATAGGCGATCACATGCACGCGATTGGCTTCCAGTCCCTTCAGCTTCTGCGTGCTGCCATCCGGCCAGCGGATCTCGATGTCCGCCTTGTCGTGCTTGCCGAGGCCGAAGTACTGCGTGCGCGGATGCACCGACATGTAGCCTTCCGAGCCACGCACTTCGCGGAACACCTGCAGCTTG
>JAGRJX010000228.1:0-8770 GCA_020442545.1 Lysobacterales bacterium | reverse complement strand
GCCAGCCAGTGGTTGCCGTTGACCTGGCTGTCGTTGCGGAACACGCGCGCCGGACCCTGGTAGTCCAGCGTGACGATGTCGAGATCGCCGTCGCCCTCCAGATCGAGGTACACGGCGCTGCGCGAGTTGCTGATGAAGTCGAGGCCGCTGTTCGCCGAGGCGTTTTCCAGCCGGCCGCCGCGGTTTTCGAAATAGACGTTGTGCGCCTTGCCGGCGTCGGGGAACTCGACATCCTGGCGACGGTTCTCGATCGGATCGGTGTAGTAGGGGTTCTCGCGGCTGTAGACGTTGTATTCGTTCATGCCGTTGAGCACGTAGAGATCATCGTCACCGTCGTTGTCGGCATCGAAGAAGTCGGCATCCCAGGACCAGCCGGTGCTGCTGCGGCCGCGACCCACGGCATCGCTGTGCAGGTAGTGCGGCTTGCCGTCCAGGCGACCGGATACGAACAGGTCGTTGGCCTCGACCACGCGCATGGTCTTCAGCTTTTCCGGATTGAACTTGGCCGGCGTGTCCTTGTTCGGCATCACGTAGGTCTCGTCCTTGTTCATGGTGACGATGTTCGCGATATAGATATCCGGCGCGCGGTCACGATTGAGATCGGTGATGCCGATGCTCATGGTGTAGCTGGGCTTGTTGGTGCCGAGCTCGGCCGAGGCTTCGCGGAAGCTGCCGTCGCCCTGGTTCAGATAGTAGCGGTTGACGCCGAAGTCGTTGCCGGAAATCAGGTCCTGGTCGCCGTCGCCATCAAGATCGGTATGCGTGGTTGCCTGGCCCCATCCCGGATCGCCAACGCCTGCCTTGTCGGTGACGTCCTCAAAGCGGAAGCCGCCGAGGTTGCGGAACAGTCGATCCGGTAGCGCATTGAAGTTGCGTCGTGCCAGCGTCGGCAGCGCGCCGTTGAGGTAGTCACCGAAGTTCTGGACGTAGATATCGAGCAGACCATCGCTGTCGTAGTCGAAGGTAGTGGCCGGGCCGCCAATCAGCCCCTTACCGCCTAGGCCGCTCTGGGCTGTGACATCCTCGAAGCGCAGTTCGCCGAGGTTGCGATAGACGCGATGCGCGTCGTCCACGTAGGTGATCACGATGTCCTGACGCCCGTCGTTGTCGAAGTCTGCGATCAGCGGCTGGCGCATCTCGCCGGGCTGTTTGCTGTCTTCGCGACGCCAGTCGATGCCGGCGGTCTGCGTGATGTCGCGAAACGTTCCATCGCCCAGGTTGAGGTATAGCCTGGCGCCGCGGCCACCCAGCAATAGCAGGTCGTCGCGGCCGTCGTTGTTGATGTCGCCGGCGGCCACGCCGCTGCCGCCAAAGGCCGGCGGGATGGTGATGACGCCAGTGTTGTCGCCCTTCTTCAGGTAGCTGCGCAGCTGGCGATTCAACCAGTCCGAGTTGCGCTGCTGGTAGTCGATACCGCTGTCGGCGGTGATCTCGACAAATCGACCCGTGCCGGCATCGTCACTCTGCTCGGACGAGGCGATGGGAGCGACATCGAGTGGCGTTTCCTTGGCTGTGGCATGGCGGTTCACGCGCGACTGGATATCGTTGAAGGCCGCCCGCAGTCGGGTCACGCTGACCTCCTCCTCGCCGGCAGCGCGGACCAGGTCGCCTGTGACGCGCAGGATCAGCACACCGAACTGGGCGACGTTTTCGGTCAGCAGTTCGGCGGCGAACGGATCCAGCTGCAGCCTGGCCGGGAAGTCGTCGGCATTGACCGCGCTCGACAGGTAGCGCCAGTGCCAGCCGGGATCGCGGAAGGCGTCCATGTCAAAGGCCTCGATTTCGATCCGGCCTGCATCGCGCGGCAGGCGCGGGAAAAAGATGGCGTCCTCGTATTCGTTGATCCGGTGCGGAATGAAGTGCTCGGCAAAGTGCGCGACGTCGGCTTCGTGAATGCTGGGGTGTCCCGCTTTCGCCGCCTCGCGCTCCGCGCCCAGATACAGGTCGCGGGTGAAGACGATCATGGCTTCGGTGAACGCGCTGCGGAAGGCATTGGCTTCGGCCTCGTCGCGCGGCCAGCGCGCGCGGGCGAAGTAGACCTGCAGGTTGCGCATGAACAACTGGTTGGAGACGTTGTTGTAGGCCTCGTACGACGCCAGCTTCTGCGCGATCATGGCGCGCAGGATGGAGAGGTCGGCCTTGCTGTCAGCCAGTCTTGCGGTGTCGGCGGAAGCGCCGGAATCGCCGCCGGCATCAAGCGCCGGCTGGCCGGTCAGCGCCAGCCAGTTCTCCACCAGCGGTTGACGCTGCACCTCGTGCAGGTTTTCCAGACGCATGCGCTCATCGGTGAGCTTCAGCGCCGCCAGGGTGACGAAGTCCAGCGCCTCGGCAAGACGCGCAACGGCAGGTTCGGAGAGGAACAGCACGGTGTCGTCGTCGCCAAGCAGCCACTCCTGCTGCACGGCCAGGATGGCGCGCAGCGAATAGGCCACGCTGCCGTACTGACGTTTGTCGACGCCGTTGATGCGCATCGGCCGGCCGTTGAGGTTGACGGTGAAGTGTCCATCGGACTCTTCGCTGACCTTCAGCATGTCGCCCAGCGCCTGGTTGACCTGCGCCACGTCGATGATGTCCGCGCTCTGCTTGCGCGCAGCGGCAGCGGACTGGCGCCAGATCCACTCGATCCACTGCTTTTGCAGCAGGTTCTTGGCGAAGCGCGCCTCCTTGGAAAGCGGCGTGCCGTACATGAAGTCTTCCAGGCGCGAAGCCGTTGCGTAACACTTGGGCTCGCGCTTCTGCTCCAGGCGCAGCAGTTCGGCAATCACCGCATCGACGCCGGGCGAGCTGGCGCTGTCTGCAGCGGCGACCGGCGTACTACCGAAGGCGAGGGCAAGCGCGACGCCCAGCGTCGAGGGACAGACAGAGCGCGGGATGATTTTCATGCGAGTCTCCGGTGCGGTGATCGTGGTGTGCCGCTGGCAAGGCCGAATGACGCCGGGTGCGGCAGATCGGTCAACCAGCACATCGCGGGCGCAGTGCATGGTAACGGCTGTGCGTTGCTGCGTCCCGTGAGCGTCAAGGACATGGGCAACGCGAGGATGGCCATGCTTCGTGCGGCATGTGCGGTACTGGCGGTATCAACCCGGCGAGCCAGCGGCAATCCGTGTCGGGATAACCGTCCCGATGTATGCTGCCGGTTTCCCCTGACGACGAGATATGCCATGCGCCTGATTGTTTCCGCTGTCCTGCTGACCGCATGCGGCCTTGCCGATGCCGGCGAAACCACCCACCTCGGCAAGCCATTGCCGGAGATGGCGGCGGTCCCGATTTCCAGGGCCGTTGCGGCGTTTGATGAGCATGCCGGCAAGCCGCAGCGTTTCGGTGGCCGCATCACCGAGGTCTGCCAGAAGAAGGGCTGCTGGATCGTGCTGGAAGACAACGGCCACACCGCGCGCGTGATGTTTGGCGAGTCGCACGACCTGCTGGTCCCGAAGGACAGCCACGGCTACGCCGAGGTCGGCGGCGTGCTCTCGCGCCATGACCTGTCGCCGGAGGAGATCGAGCACATGAAGGCCGACGGCAAGGGCCTGGCCGTTTCGCCCGTCGAATACCGCATCATGGCCGATGGCGTCACGATTGAGCGGGATCCATCAGCCTGACGGTGCGTCGCCTGGGGCATGTCGAGCTGAAGGTGCCGCCGGCGCTGTTGCTGGTGGCAGCAGCGCTGGCCATTCGCGGCGTGGCCGCGCTGGCGCCGTGGGCGCGAATCAACCTGCCCGGCCGGTTCTGGATAGCTGCCCTGTTGATCGTGGTCGGCATCGCCGTTGCCGCGCTGGGCGCCATCGAATTCGGGCGACAGCGCACCACGGTCGATCCCATGCACCCGGAGAAGGTCAGTTCGCTGGTGACCTCCGGTGTGTTCGGCTTCAGCCGCAACCCGATGTACCTGGGGTTCCTGCTCGTGTTGCTCGGTGGCGTTGCGTGGACGGCGAATGCACTGTCCTTGTTGCCTGTTCTGGCTTTCGCCCTCTACCTCACCCGCTTCCAGATCATTCCCGAAGAGCGCTGGATGCAGCGACAGTTTGGAGATGACTACGACGCCTACCGCCAGCGGGTACGGCGCTGGATATGACGACCAGCATCGGTGTGGCGACAGGGCTGCAGGTCTGGCCCGCGGCCGATTCATGCCTGCTCCCATCCTGTTCTGTCCGGAACAGCATCGCGATACGCCACCCCACCACGCTTTGGTGATCAACTGCCTCCTCGCGCCGGCCAGAGGCCGGGGGAACAGGCGGTTCTTCGCGCCCAAGTGGACGCAGCGCGGTGCCGTCCTGCTACGATGCAGGGCACTGGGGGCGACCGGGGACATCGCAAACAGTCGGGTCGGCGACAGGGCCGACGGCTGTCGTGTGCCGGCGCGGCGACGCATTTCAATTCTTCGACGAAGTGATCTCGCATGGCTCGGCAAGACATCAAGGCGACTGCATCCGCTGGCACGAGCGTCGAGGACATCCTCAAGGCGCTGTCCATCGGTACCAGCGCACTGCTGAATGCAGAGCGTCTCGACGACGCGATGCCGGATCTGCTGCAGCGCCTTGGTGCCTCGGTCCAGGTCAGCCGGGCCTACCTGTTCGAGGTGGAAACAACCGCCGAGCACGGCATGCGCATCTGGCAGCGTTTCGAGTGGTGTGCCCGTGGCATCACGCCGGAGATCGACAACCCGGCCCTGCAGGGAACGCGACTGGCGGACATGGGTTTCCGTCGGTGGGAAGTCCTGATGCAACAGGGACACGCGGTGCACGGCCCGGTGCAGCGGTTTCCGGAATCGGAGCGTGAACTGCTGACGGCGCAGTCAATCCGCTCGCTGGCCTGCCTGCCGATTCTGCTTGGTAACGAGCTGGCCGGCTTCATTGGCCTCGATGATTGCGAGCGGGCCCGTGAGTGGAGCGACCCCGAGCTTGCCGCGTTGCACACGGCGGCCGACCTGATCGGCGCGGCGTACCGGCGATTCCGCAGCGAGCAGCGCGCCACGGAACAGGACCAACTGTTCCGCGTGCTGGCCGAGCAGACCAGCGACATTGTCAGTATGGGCGATGCGCACGGTGTGCTCAGCTACGTGAGTCCGTCCATCCGGCGAAGCCTGGGCTATGCGCCCGAAACCGTGCTCGGGCGGCGCTTCTTTGACTTCCAGCATCCCGACGATACCGAGGCGTTCCGGACATCGCTGGCCGGCAACTCGCCCGGCTCGCTCTCGGAAAGGACGCTCCTGTACCGATTGCGCCATGCCGACGGACGCTGGGTCTGGATGGAAACCCGGCTCACCGCCACGCTGGCACCTGACGGTCGGATCCTGCACTGGGTTGCAGCCAGTCGCGACATCAGCGAGCGGCGGCAGTTCCAGCAGCGACTTGCCAGCGAACGTCAGCGCGCCCTGGCGACGCTGGGATCGATCGCCGATGGCGTGATCGCGCTGGATGCCGATGGTCGAGTCGATTACCTGAACCCGGCGGCCGAGAAGATCACCGGGTTCACGCAGGCACAGGCGCAAGGTCGTCGTATCGACCAGGTGCTGCGGCCCGATTCGCCGCCGACCGCACTGCCGCCACAGGCCGATCTGTCCCGACTTGCGGAGTGGTATCGGGGTTTCGGCAGCGGTCCGTTTGCAGTGGTCGGTGCGGACGGTCGTCAGCGGACCGTACAGCTCTCGCTGGCGCCGATCCGCGACGACGACCCTGCCGGTGATGGCGCGGCCGGATCCTACGGCCTGGTGCTGACCTTCCGGGACACCACGCAGACCGCGGCGCTGCTGCGCGAGCTTGCCTATCGCGCCAGCCACGATTCGCTCACCACGCTCTACAATCGCGAGGAGTTTGATCGCCAGCTCAAGCAGTTGGTCCGGGAAGCGGACAGCAATGGCAGCGAACACGCGCTGTGCTATATCGACCTCGACCAGTTCAAGCTGATCAACGACACCTGCGGTCATCGTGCGGGCGATGCCTTGCTGAAGGACGTGGCGTCCTGTCTTGCCGGCAATCTCCGTGGGAGTGAGATCCTGGCGCGGCTGGGTGGTGACGAATTCGGGGTACTGATTCCGAATCACGGCGCCTGGGAGGCGGCGCGACGGGCGCAGGATCTGCTGGACTGCCTGGCGCACCTGCGCTTTGAGTGGAACGACCGTCAATTCAGCATCGGCGGCTCGATCGGCGTGGCGCCGGTCAATCGTGAGTCCGGCGATCCGGAAACCGTGCTGATGTCGGCCGATGCCGCCTGCTATGTGGCCAAGGAACGTGGGCGCAACCGGGTGCATGTGTTCGAGCCGTCCGACGTGGACATGGCGCGGCGGCAGGGCGAGATGCGCTGGATCCCGCGCCTGCAGACGGCCCTGGAGGTTGACGACTTCATCCTGTTCGCGCACGACATTGTGCCGATGGCTGAAGGTCGGCCAAGCGGCCGTCACTTCGAGGTGCTGATCGCCCTGCCCGGTGCCAGTGGCAAGCTGATCCCGCCCGGCGAGTTCCTGCCCGCCGCGCAGCGTTACGGTCTGATGGGCCGCATCGACCGCTGGGTGGTGTCGCGGGTGGTCGCCTGGATGCTGGAGCGTCAGGCGCGGCAGGCGCCCGAGCTCCGGATGGTGGCGGTGAACCTGTCCGGTTCATCGGTCAGTGATCCGGAGTTCCGTGATTTCGTCGAGGAGCAGGTGACGCTGCTGCGCCAGCCGGACTGGCTGTGCTTCGAGATAACCGAAAGCGAGGCAGTGGCCAACCTCAGCGAGGCGCGCGAGTTCATCCAGCGCATGCATTCCTACGGCTGCCGCTTCGCGCTGGATGATTTTGGCGCCGGCCTGTCATCGTTCGCCTATCTCAAGCGGCTACCGGTGGACATCCTCAAGATCGATGGCCAGTTCGTGCGCGACATCTGCCATGATCAGGTGAACCGGGCCATGGTCGAGGCCATCAGCCACGTTGCCGGCGTGATGGGACTGCAAACTGTCGCCGAGTTCGTTGAGGACGAGAGCATCCATGACGCCTGTCGGCAGATCGGTCTCGACTATTGTCAGGGCTTTCACTTCGGGCGACCGGTGCCGCTGACGTCGGTGACCTGATCCCGGGCTGCGCAGGCAATCAGCGGCGACGTGCGCGCAGCTTGTCGAGCTGCAGCCAGTCCTTGGCCGACAGGCCCAGCAGACGGTCGATGACGGTAGCGAACAGGCCGGCCGGAACGCTGTTTTCGCAGTTCCAGAGCATCACCAGCGCTACGTCCTGGTCCGGCAGGACGCCGATCATGGCGCGATAGCCTTCCACCGCGCCGGCGTGGAAGATCATCGGCTCGCCGGCATAGTCGTAGACACGCCAGCCCAGCGCATAGCGCGCATCGCGAAGCCGGCCGCGCCGCCAGGCAGAGCTGCGCAACTGGTCCGGGGTGGCCACGCGCGCACGATGCGTTGCCCGCAGCACGCCGGGCGTCAGGGTATCCGGTCGGTGTCCGAGCTGCGCCACCGCCCATCTGGCCATATCGCGCGCGCTGGCGTTGATGCCTGCGGCCGGCGGCACGTGATAGTAGTTTTCGTTGGGGCGTACGGCCTTCCAGCGGCGCGACTTGTAGACATGCGGACGGGCCCAGCTGTCGCTGCGCTCAAGCGCGTCGCGGCCGAAAGTGGCCGTATCCATGTCCAGCGGGTGAAATATGCGTTTTTCCACCTGGTGCGAATAGAAGTCGCCGGTGACCGAGAACACCATGTCGCCGATCAGGCTGAAGGCGATGTTCTGGTAGCTGTAGCAGTCGCCGGGATCACAGAGCGGCAGCACCTTGGACAGCTGGCCCACCAGCAGTGGATAGGGGATGGCCTCTTCCAGCTTGCGGTCGAATGTGTTGAAGGGAAGACCGACGCGGTGACTGAGGATGTCCTCTACCGTGACGTTGGCGGCCGCCTGCGCGCTCTTCAGGCGAAACGCCGGGATGAAGGCGCTGATGCGATCGTCCCAGGACAGTGCGCCTTCCTCCACCAGCATCGCCGCCAATGTGCCGGCAAAGGCTTTCGACAGCGAGGCGATGCGGAACACGGTGTCCGGCTTGACGCGGTCGCCGCTGCCGATGCGGGTCTCGCCGAAACCTTCGGCCAGCACCACGCGGTTGCCCTGCACCAGCGCCACCGAGAGTCCGGTGACGCGGCCGTCACGGATCACCCGTGGCGACAGTTTGATGATGGCCTGCTGGGCGGCAGCAATGTCGGGCTTTTTCGCAGCAATGCCCCATGCGGGCAGCAGCAGGATGGTCACGGCGGCGGCCGTCACAATGCGGCGGAAGGAGCGTCTTTGTGTCATCGGCCTTGCGGGCTGGGTATGCTTGCGGGGAAATACCATTTTCTGACCGCGTAGTGTATCGCGGCGTTCCATCGTCCCGGGCCGGTCATCGACGGGCGTCTTCAACAAGAGGAGAGCGATATGGGTTCCTTTGTGGTTCTGATCATCCTGGCGGTGCTGCTGGGCGGCTGGGGCGTTGGCATCTACAACGGCCTGGTCACGGCGCGCAACGCCTACAAGAACGCTTTTGCGCAGATCGACGTGCAGTTGACGCGTCGCCACGACCTGATCCCGAACCTGGTCGAGACCGCCAAGGGCTACATGAAGCATGAGCGCGAGACCCTGGAAGCGGTGATCCAGGCGCGCAACGGTGCGGTAGCGGCGCAGCAGGCGGCGGCCGGTAATCCCGGTGATGCCGCCGCGATGCAGCAGCTGGCTGGCGCCGAGAACATGCTGACCCAGACCCTGGGCCGCCTGTTCGCCCTGTCCGAGGCCTATCCGGATCTCAAGGCCAACCAGAACATGATGCA
>JAGRJX010000227.1 GCA_020442545.1 Lysobacterales bacterium | reverse complement strand
TCGGTCGGGAATTCCCCGCGCCAGATTTCAGCGAGGAGTCGCTCCTTGGACGCCGACTGACCGGCGATGAACAGCAGCACTTCCAGTACGCCTGCCGCCTTGGGTGTCAGCCGGACCGTCTCGTCGCCGCGCTGCACCTCGTTCAGTGACAGATCCACGCGGCAGCTACCGACACGGAGCTGCCTTGACTGCTGCAACCAGCGCTGGATCTGATCCTCACGGCCCATGCAGTACTCCCGAGGGCGCGCCCCGCCATTGGCCGGGCAGTTGAATTCGACCGGGCATCAGTCCATCGTCTCCCGATCCCGCTACCAGCATAACCGCAGCGCGTCTCATCACCCGTGTCGACAGTCACGGACGGCCGTGAGTCAGACCACCCGCGAAGACAACCATGAACGCCAATATGCTGCGGGCCGGCATGCAAACAGGCAGACGCCGGTCAGCGCCTGGGCCAGTATCCACCATGCCGTCCAGGCGTGGCCGGCGTAGAATGAACGCATGAGCGGAAAGCGCTACCTCACCGACCAGTTCCTGATCGCCTCGCCGGGTCTGCAGGATCCGAATTTCGCGCGCGGCGTCACCCTGATCTGCCAGCACGACGAGGACGGCGCGATGGGACTGACAGTCAACCGTCTCTCCGACTACCATCTCGGCGATGTGTTGCAGCAGATGAATATCGGGACCGACCTGCTCGCCGTGTCCCACATACCGGTGCTGATCGGCGGCCCGGTGCAGCCGGAGCGCGGCTTCGTGCTGCACAGCCCCGAGTGCGAATGGGAATCCAGCCTGCGCGTATCCGATCAGCTGATGGTGACCACCTCGCGCGACATCCTCGACGCGATGGCCACTGGCGACGGACCGAAGCACGCCATTGTCACGCTGGGCTATTCCGGCTGGACCGCTGGCCAGCTGGAAGGCGAGCTGATCGACAACGCCTGGCTGACCTGCGAGAGCAGCACGCAGATCCTGTTCGAAACGCCGGTGGAGCAGCGCTGGCACGCCGCCGCCCGGCAGCTCGGCATCGACCTGCGCCTGATGACCGACTACGCCGGCCACGCATGAGCGACGCCGCGAACACACCCGGCTGCCTGTTGGGATTCGACGTGGGCGGCCGCCGCATCGGCGTGGCGGTTGGCAATACCTTGTCGACCACGGCACGCGGCATCGACGTGGTGGCCATGCGCGATGACGGCCCGGACTGGGAGCACATTGACCGCCTGATCCGCCAATGGCGGCCGAACCAGCTGCTGGTCGGTGACCCGCTCACGCTGAACGGCGACGTGCAGGAAATCACCCGCATCGCGCGGCGCTTTGCCGAGCAGCTGGGCGAACGCAGCGGCCTGCCGGTGGCGCTGGTTGACGAGCGCAGCAGCTCGCGCGAGGCCGAGCGTCGCTTCGCGGATCGAAGGGCTGGTGGTCGCGCGCGACGCAAGGATGCCGCGCAGCTTGATGCCGTGGCCGCCGAGATCATTATCGAACGCTGGTTTGATCACGATCTGCCCGCCTTTTCCTTCGACTAGACCGCTACCTGGCCAACCGCATGCAGCACCTGATCAGCCTCGAAGACATGGACCGCGACCGACTGCTTACCCTGCTCGACCGCGCGCAGCAATTCGCCGAGCTCGATGCACGCGCAGCGCAACCGGATTCACTGGCCGGCGTGCACGTGGTCAATCTGTTCTTCGAGCCTTCCACGCGCACGCGCCTGTCCTTCGAAATCGCCGCGCACCGCCTCGGCGCTGATGTCGTCAACTTCGATGCCGAGCGCTCATCCACGCTCAAGGGCGAGACGCTCGCCGACACGTTTCGCACGGTGGAAGCCATGGGCGCGCAGCTGTTCATCGTCCGCCACGGCGACAGCGGTGCCTGCGAACTGCTCAGCGAACTGGCCGGCAGCGGCACGCATATCGTGAATGCCGGCGAGGGCCGCAACGCACATCCGACACAGGGGCTGCTGGACATGCTGACCATCCGTCAGTTTTCTGCGCTGCCCTTCGAGCAACTGAGCGTGGCGATCATCGGTGATATCCGTCATTCGCGCGTGGCGCGCTCGGATTTGCATGCTTTGCGTGCGCTGGGCTGCCGCGATATCCGCGTCTGCGCGCCCGATGCGCTGCTTCCCGATGCCGGCGAACTGCACGGCTACCGGGTGATCGATGTCACCGACGACGCGCTACGCAATGCCGACGTGGTGATGACCCTGCGCCTGCAGCGCGAGCGCATGGAGGATGGCCTGGTCGATTCACTCGAGGGCTACTACGCCGGCTACGGCATCGACCAGCGCCGCCTGTCGCTGGCGAAACCCGACGCCTTCGTCATGCATCCGGGGCCGATGAACCGCGGCGTGGAAATCGAATCAGCGGTTGCCGACGGGCCACGTTCGGCAATCCTTCGCCAGGTGGCAAACGGTGTCGCCGTGCGCATGGCGGTGATGGAAGCACTGGTGGAACACTGCAACTGAAAAGCGCCTCGGGGTGGAAACGCCCAGCTCAAACAGGGTATGGGGCTTTGCGGTGAAGCTGCCCTGAAACCCTAGTCCGCAATGATCGGCAGCGTCGCCACCGGTTCGACATCGGCGTGGCGAACGCGCATGCCGATCACGGTTTCCGGGCGGCGATAGGGATTGCGACCTGCGGGAGGCAGTGCACCACGAAAGGCCTGGATGCGATCCAGGCCAACATCCCCAAGTCGCGCCGAAAGAATCAGCCCCTCACCCACATACAGCTCACAGCCATCCGCCTTCTGTGGCTGCTCCGGGTCGCCCGAATCACCCTCGGGATGCTTCGCGCAGACAAGACGTGCATCCCGCGACGGATCACGGTAAGTCACCGCAAAGTTCGCTTCAGAGGGAACCTGCCCCGGCGGATCAGCCGGGTCGCGTTGGCTGAAATCGAAACGCAGCGGCGGTGCCATCGGATCGGATACATCGACAAACACCCATTCGCCGAGCGCATCGATCATGATGGGAAATGTGGCGAAACTACTCGCGATATAGCTCCCTTGACTGAAGTCGAACCGCCGCAAAGGCCAACTGAAGCGATCCGGTGGGTCGTCTCGCTGAACCACATACTGGATGTTGTTCGCATCGACAAATCCCAACGTGATGGTGCCCACCTTCTCGCTTTGCGCGGAATAGCCAAACTGCAAACCGGTCAACGGCTGGCCGTGGGTTGCCTGATAAAGATCGCCTCGATACCAGTTGCTCGGCAGGTAACCCTCAATGTTTCCAAAAGGTGGATCCGGCTGTGGCTGCAACACCCAGCCACCATCGTCACGCAACGGCCCGGCGGAAGTGTAGATTTCCGCCTGGCCGGTTTCCGGGTCGAAGGCGTAGATGGTCACCACCACCGTGCCGTTCTGGTGTTCGACATAGACCGCCGTGCCGCTGAAATCCGGCATCCAATACAGGCCGGTTTCCGGGACAATGGCCCGCGCCGGCATCGCGGCGACGGCGAGAGAGATCATCAACAGCAGGTTCCGGAGCTTCATGGTTTGCCTCCTCGCGCCGTTCGGTGGGCGCAGCATGAACGGATCGCCCGTTGGCGATTAGAGATCGTAGGGATCGCAGTTGGTGCGGATGGCCGGTTCGTCGCCCGCTTTCCAGCCACTGCAACCTTCCGAATTGCAGGCGCGGGCACGAATCCACTTGCTGCCACCGAACACGTTGATCGTGAACGGCTGTTGCGGCCCGCGGAAAACCTCCTGCGGGCTGCTGAAACTGGACGAGGCCGATTGCTGGACTTCGTACCAGCCCACGGTGCCGCTGCCTGCGCCCAACATGATCAGGTTGATGCCATAGCAATAGGACGGCTCCACATCGACCGTCGACGGCATCCCCGGCGGTGGATCGCCGCTGGTACGGTAGGCCGCCGGCACCTGTATCCATTCGTTGTGCGAGCGCGCCATGTCGGCGTCCGCCGCATGCCCGATCGGTATGCCCTGGTGCATCAGGTTGGGCGTGGACCAGTAGTTGATGCGCGGGCAGCCTGCCATGTTGCATGAAGTCAAAGGTAGCGAACCCATGATGGTGCGGAAATCGGGGGATACGCTGGAATGACCGTAGCTGTAGCTGAGCAGAAGATCCTCCTCGAACTCCTCCAGCGACTTGTCGTGAAACGCACCAATGTTGTGGCCGATTTCATGGGTAAAGGTGCGCGTTGCAGTGACGCAGGTATCGCCTGTCAAAGCGTACGCACGATTCGGCGAACCGGAAACACTGAGCGGCACATATCCCAAGCCACAAACGTCCGTCGCCTTGCTCGCATCCGTCAACAGCAGTACAACGTCGCCGCGCAGATCATCTCGAAGCCCATGCAAGTCAGAAAACTCCGAAACCCCGTAGTACATCCCGGTGACTGCCTGGTAAAAAGCTGTGTAGTCCATCATTTCAGGCGGATCGTCTGGCTCGACAAAGCTGCTCAGCCCGTAATACACCACCCGCACGCTGCCATCCACGCCGGAATTGATAAAGCTCTGGTTCATTTCGGCTGCCGCGTTGTTGACGAACACCGGGATGTTCTGGCGCTGGGCCACGGCCTGTGTGTACAGCACGGCGACATCCACCGTGCGCGATCCGCCCGCGCCCTGTGACTTCTGTGTACCCGACGCGGATTTATCGCTGTCCCCGAGCGCATGAACGACATCGTCGTTGCCCGCAGGAAACGCAGTCGGATCGAGTTCCTCGGCGAACACCTGACCGTTGCGGCCATCACGCACCTGAAAGATGCGACCGTCCTTGTGAACGGTGGCGAACAAGTAACCGTCTTTCCGGCTGATCAATGTTTCGCCGAAATCGTCGTCCACCGCCTTGGCGATCCAGGTCACCACGCCATCGAGCCCGACTTCGGCGCGACGCACCATGAACAGCATGTTCTCGCCGGGAAACAGTTCCATTTCCAATGCCTGGCCCACAGCTATCGAAACGTCCGGGACCGACTTGCTCAGCTTGCGCGCCAGCAAATCACGCATGAAAGGGGGCGGCGCCAGAACGCCAGGATCGAAAACCAGCCGCGAACGACGCAGGGCGCGACTGTCCGGCAGGCCGTCGCTGTCTGAAGCAACCGAAGCGGCACGGTTATGGCGAAACAGTGCCGCCGCCTCTTCGGCCCGCGCGCCTCCCGTGCAGACTGCGAACGACAATACGCCGATCAGCGGCAGCGAACGGAACAGCAGAACAGCAGAACAGCAGAACGAGCGTTTCGAAACCACTTTGCTGCGGCAAGCTGGAAACATCATCGATCCCCTCCGACATCCGGCTCTCATGCGGGCACCGTCTCCGCTACGACGCAAATGCCCGGTGCGCGGCGAAGCTGTTCGGGTTTAACGGCATCGCCGGAAAGCGACGCCGACGAAGGCTAACGACTCGATTCCATGAGTTCGACGCCGTCCATGCCCTGTGCCAGCGTATGCGCGTCGCCACCCTGGCTGAGCTTGATCTTGAGGCGCACCTCGTTGGCCGAATCGGCGTAGCGCAACGCATCCTCGTAGCTGATCTCGCCGGCCTGGTACAGCTCGAACAGGCTCTGGTCGAAGGTACGCATGCCGAGCTGAGTCGACTCCTTCATCACTTCCTTGAGCTTGTGGATTTCGCCGTCGCGCAGGTAGTCCTGCACCAGCGGCGTGCCCAGCAGCACCTCCATCGCCACACGACGGCTCTTGCCATCGGGCGTTGGGATAAGCTGCTGCGCGACCACGCCCTTGAGGTTCAGTGACAGGTCCATCAGCAGCTGGTTGCGGCGATCTTCCGGGAAGAAGTTGATGA
>JAGRJX010000226.1:2850-3057 GCA_020442545.1 Lysobacterales bacterium | reverse complement strand
GCAGGTGATCGAACAGGATCAGCGGTTGATCCGGCGCGATGCGCGCCTGTTCCGGCGACTGCGCGAAGAAGAAATCCGGATGCCGAACCACGTATTGATCCAGCGCGTTGCTCGACGCCACCAGCACGCCAAGCGATACACGCTGCCGCCGTCCGGCGCGACCAAAGCGCTGCCAGGCACCAGCAATGCTGCCCGGATAGCCGTTCA
>JAGRJX010000226.1:0-2815 GCA_020442545.1 Lysobacterales bacterium | reverse complement strand
TATCCACGCCCAGCTCCAGCGCCGAGGTGCTGACGATGCCGTCTACGCGCCCGGCACGCATGGCCTGCTCGCCAGTGCGTCGCTCACCCGGAAGGTAACCGCCGCGATAGCCGCGAATGCGCGGCGGCTTGCGCGGATCGTGGTCGAACACGTCCTTGAGGTATTTGGTCAGCACTTCGACCATCAGTCGCGACGAAGCAAAGATCAGCGTCTTCAGCCTGGCCTTGATGGCGATCCGCGCGATGAGGTTGCTCTGCGACCGCGCCGAGGCGCGGATGCCGAGGTCGCGATTGACGATCGGCGGATTCCACAGCAGGTAGTGTCTCGGTCCTTCCGGCGCGCCGCTGTCGGTAATTGCGTGGACCGGTTCGGCCAGCAGTGCTTCGGCGTGCTCGCGCGGATTGCCGATGGTGGCCGAGCACAGGATGAAGCGCGGCTTCGAGCCGTAGAAAGCGCAGATGCGCTTGAGTCGGCGGATCAGGTTGGCGAGGTGCGAACCGAACACACCGCGATAGGTGTGGACCTCATCGATCACCACGTAGCCGAGGTTCTCGAACAGCCGCGCCCAGCCGGTGTGATGCGGCAGGATGCCCTGGTGCAGCATGTCCGGATTGCTGACCACCAGATCCGCGTGCTGGCGGATGCTTCGTCGCGCGTCGCCCGGCGTGTCGCCGTCGAAGGTGGCGGCCTTCAGGCCGAGCTCGGCGGCGCGGTTCAGTTCCAGCAATTCGGCCACCTGATCCTGTGCCAGCGCCTTGGTCGGGAACAGGTACAGCGCCTTCTTCTGCTGGGACAGCACGCCGTCGAGCACTGGCAGGATGTAGCAGAGGGACTTGCCGGAGGCCGTTGGTGTGGCCACCACGATGTGCTGCCCGTCGCGTACGGCATTCCAGGCGTCGGCCTGATGCGAATACAGCTGCGTGAAGCCACGAGACGCCAGCGCGGCACGCAGCAGCGATGACAGATCATCCGGCAGCGCTGCCCAGCGCGCCGCACGCGCCGGGCGATGCTGTTCGGCGGTGATGCGATCCGCGTAGCGCCGGCGCAGTGCGGCCAGCAGCCGCAGGAGGCGTTCGTCGCCATCCAGTGACATGGCGTCGGTCAGGTCGTCGTCTCGACGTTCATCGTGATGCTTCAGCGGCAGTTCCATGGCGCGTTCCCCGGTCGGATCGGGGCAGGATTCGCGGTGGGCGTCTCAATCCATGAGACAGCCCTGCCTTGCGTCCTGCCAGGCCCGCCCCAACCATGGGTCTATGGATCTCCCCGTTCCCGATTACGGCCCCAACCTGAAGAAACACGCCGCCGCCGACCGCCGCCGCTTCTGGCGCGCGGTGCTGGCCTCGCTGGCGTTCGTGGCCGTACTGTGGTGGATCAAGATGATCGAAATCTGGCTGGGTGCAGATTTCGGCAGTATCGCGATCCGGCCGCGCGACGCGCTGGGACTGGTCGGCATCATCACCGCGCCGCTGCTGCACGGCTCGGTCGATCACCTGCTGTCGAACACGCTGCCGCTGCTGATCCTCGGCAGCCTGGCCGGCTGGATCTACCCGCGTACGGCGCTGCGAACCGTGTTGCTGGTATGGGTCGGTTCCGGCCTGTTCGTCTGGCTGTTTGGTCGCCCGTCCATGCACCTGGGCGCCAGCGGCGTGAACCACGGCCTGTTCGCGTTCCTGTTCGTGATGGGCATCATCCGTCGCGACCGCCCGGCCGTGGCCGGCGCGATGATCGCCTTCTTCCTCTACGGCGGCATGCTGATGACGGTGCTGCCGCGCGAGATCGGCGTGTCCTGGGAAGCGCATCTGGGCGGCGCGATCTTCGGTCTGCTGGCGGCGATCCTGTGGTTCCGCCGTGATCCCGCGCCGCCGCGCAAGAAATACAGCTGGGAGCTGGAAGAAGAGGCCGAGCTGGCGATGCAGGAAGAGCTGGCCCGACAGCAGCGCGACATGTACGAACCATCACGCCCCGACGCCGTCGCCCCACTCTGGGACGGGCCCGGTACCGCCCGTGAGCGCCGCGAGGAACGGCTGCGCCAGCGCGGCGTGGTGCTGCGCTTTCCCGGTCCGGATCAGGACGATCACCATGATGGCGAGCAGCCACCGCCAAGGTCACCAACGATCCATTGACGGCACCGCTCCCGGATGACGCGTTCGCATCAAGGCAGGTGCGAATGTCGTGTTACTGAGCGATGATCGGATGCTTCCATCCTTTGGCTGATCCGGAGAACCGCCATGCACAAAGTCCTCCTTTCGCTGTTGCTCACCGTGTTCGCGTTGCCTGCACTGGCGTCGGAAACGGACAAGGCCACCGCCGTCGACGCGAAAGAAGCATCGCCGTCGCAGTACGACGAGGCGCTGGCCGAATCACTGGGTGCCGACGACTACGGCATGCGTCCCTACGTGCTGGTCATCCTGAAGACCGGGCCGACGCCGGTCACCGATGAGGCCAAGCGCAAGGCCATGTTTGCCGGCCACTTCGCCAACATGGGCCGGCTTGCCGAGGAAGGCACGCTGGCACTGGCCGGCCCGCTGGACGGCGTCGAAGGTCGGCGCGGCATCTTCATCCTCGCCGTGCCCGACATCGAGTCAGCAAAAGCCGCTGTCGCCACCGACCCGGTGATCCAGAACGGCGAGATGGTCGCCGACTACCACCAGCTCTACAGCAGCGCGGCCTTGATGAAGATCAACGAACTGCACAAGCGGATAGCGAAGAAGGAAATCTGAGTAGCTGCCTTGCTGTTATGTTTGAAGTGCAAGAGCTTTCACCGCCCTTCGGGCCGCGAGTTCATTTCTCTTGCTTGTCCAAGAGAAACCGAACC
>JAGRJX010000225.1 GCA_020442545.1 Lysobacterales bacterium | reverse complement strand
TGATGTTGATCGCGGCGTCGTGGCCGTCGAACAGGCTGGCGGCGGTGACGAAGCGCAGCGGCGTCTTTTCGGCGCTGGCATCAGTCTGCGGAATCGAAGTCGCGGGTGTGCTCATCGGCGGGGCGTCGATTGTGGGCGAGTTGGCCATTGTAACCCGTTGAACCGTCTGGCCCTTCCCCAGCGCGGCGTATGGCGGCGCAGGCGGCATCGCGAAGGACCTGTGACCAACCCGACAATTCCTGAACGTGATGCCGCCCACGATGTCGCCGTTCAGCATCCTGGCCCGATTCTCCCCATGAACGCGCGCCACAGCCCGTGGCCACTGGAGAACCGAAATGCGTAGCGCCCTTGCCACCATCACCGTCCTTGCCGCCGCCCTGTCCTTTGGCGCCCGCGCCGAAGCCGCAGCCCTGCAATGCGGCGACGTGATCGACCAGGACGTCACCCTCACCGCCGACCTGCACTGCGCCAGCGGCGAATCGGCCCTGACCGTGACCCGCTCGGGCATCCGCATCGATCTCAACGGCCACACGCTGAGCGGCGTCGCCAACATGGACGGCATCGACGTAATCGGTGCCCGCGACGTCAGCATCGTCGGTCCGGGCCGCATCGAAGGCTTCCGCGCCGGCATCTACGCGGTTCGCACGCAGCGCCTGGCGCTCAGCGCCATCGAATTCGACAACCTCGACACCGGTGCCCTGCTGATCCACAGCGGCAGCGTGGACCTGCGCGACTCGCGCTTCAGCGACATCGGCGGCATCGCCGTCAACGTGATGCAGCCGCAGCTGGGCCCGATGAACAACGCCGGCGGCCACCTGCTGCTGGACAATCAGTTCGCCAACGTCGGCAGCGGCATCCAGCTTTGCGGCGTGGATACCGGCCACGCGCTGATCCAGCGCAACCGCTTCGAGCAGGTGCGTGACTTCGGCATTCATCTGGCGGACGGCAGCTCCGGCAACCGCATCGAGGACAATCGCTTCGACGGCGTGTCGCAGACGGCCATCGAGCTGCAGGCCTCCAGCCGCAACCGCATCACCGGCAACCGCATCGCCGACGGCCGCTTCGGCGTCAGCATGAGCCCGCGCTCCGGCGGCTTTTGTGAAACCGGCGGCGGACTGCCGACGGTATTTGCCAACGATATCGACGGCAACGAGTTCGCCGGCCTTGAGCGCGGCGTCCGTGCCGGCGTCGGCGCGCGCGCCGAAGGTCCGGCCTGGCACAACGCCATCACCGACAACGGTTTCAACGGCAACGAAGGCGACGTGATCCTGCTCGGTGACAGCGGCGACACGCTGATCGACGGCAACCGCTGGGACGCCGGCGGCGAGCGCATCGAGGACTACAGCTACCGTGCCGGCTATTACCGCGCGAACTACGGCTACTACAGCCGCTGAGCCAATCACTGGCGATGTCACAACAAACGCCACACGAATGACGCATCATGGGGCCTGTTTTCGCAGGCCCCTTTTTCATGACTCGATCCCGCAATACCAGATTGCCGACGCGCCCGCTGGAGGAACTGCTCCGCGAAGGGCGACTGTCGCGTCGCAGCGTGCTGCGCGCCATCGCTCTGACCGCTGCCGCACCGCTGGCCGGACCGCTGCTCGCCACCAGCTTCGCCACGCCACGCTTCCGCGCCTGGCCGTTCAGCCTTGGCGTGGCCTCGGGTTTCCCCGACGCGCAGGGCGTGACCCTGTGGACCCGCCTGGCACCGGATCCGTCGCGGCCGGGTGGCGGCATGGAGCCCGACATCATCTACGTCAACTGGGAAGTGGCCGAGGACGAGGCGTTCGGCAAGGTCGTGCAGCACGGCAGCGCCCGCGCGGTGCCGGAGCTGGCGCACAGCGTCCACGTCGATGTGAGCGGCCTGAAGCCGGCTCGTGAATACTTCTACCGCTTCACCGCCGGCCCGGAAGTCAGTCCCACCGGCCGCACCCGCACGCTGCCAGCCGCCGGCGCTGAAGTGGATCGACTGCGCCTGGGTCTCGCCAGCTGCCAGCACTACGAGCAGGGCTATTTCGACATCTACCGGCACGCCATTGCCGAAGACCTCGACCTGATGCTGTTCGTCGGCGACTACATCTACGAGAGCAACTGGGGCGACAACCGCGTGCGTCGCCATGTCAGTGCCGCCGAACCGGTCACGCTGGACGAATACCGCCTGCAGCACGCGCAGTACAAGCGCGATCCGTGGCTGCAGCGTGCCCATGCCGCCATGCCGTGGCTGCTGACCTGGGACGATCACGAAGTCGACAACGACTGGGCCGGCCTGCAGTCCGAACACCTGGACCCGTCTTTCCCGGCTCGACGCGCCGCCGCCATGCAGGCTTATTTCGAACACATGCCGCTGCCGCGCCGGATGTGGCCGAAGGCCGGCGAGATGCGGCTGTACGGCGCCATCGATGTCGGCAATCTGGCTCGTCTGTACGTGCTGGACGACCGCCAGTACCGCACGCCACAGCCCTGCCCCGATCCGGCGCGAGGTGGCGGCTCAAACTACATCGACGCGGCCGTCTGCACGGGTCTGGACAACCCGCGCCAGACGCTGCTCGGCTGGCAGCAGGAAAACTGGCTGGATGCATCGCTGAAGCAGTCGACCGCACGCTGGAACGTGCTGGTACAGCAGACGCTGGTCAGCCCGATGGACACCGATGGTGGCGCGCCGCGTGGCATTGCAACCGACGGCTGGGACGGCTACCCGCTGGCACGCAAGCGGTTGATCCGCTCGCTGCAGGAAAGCAGTGCCGGCAACCCGCTGATCCTTGGTGGCGACATCCATGCCAACGTGGTCTGCAACCTGCATGAGCAGCCGCTGGACGTCGACTCGGCACCGGTCGCGCCGGAGGTCTGCGGCACCTCGTTGACCGCACAGGGCTGGCCGGCCGAGCTGTTCAAGCCGCAGGCCGACGCCAACCCGCAGTTCGCCTACTGCGAGAACCAGCAGCGCGGCTACGCGGTGATCGAGCTGGGCCATGACGCCGATATCCGTCTTCGTGGTGTGGACAGCGTCAAGACCCACGCAGCAGAGATGTCGACGGCCGCGCGCTTCCACGTCGAGGCCGGCAGCCGACGCGTACAGCGCGATAGCTGAGCCGTCGCAGGAAACAAGAAGCCCGCACAGCGGCGGGCTTCTCGGGACGTTGGCGGGCGAGCGCCGTGGCCGGCGTCAGTTCGGCGCCTGGATGTTGATCGGCGCGTCGAAATCGTAGTTGATCGTGGTGGTCTTGCCCTTGCTGGTGGCGATCACACGGGTCGGCAGACCGGTGTCGGTGCAGATCCAGGCTTCGGCATCGCTGTTCGCCCGGATGCCCATGAACACGCCGCGAACCGCGTAGCGGTAGTGGCGCGATTGGCAGCCGGCCATCTCCACCTCGTCGACGAACTGCACATCCTGCAGCGCGTTGATGCCCTGTTCCATCGCCTGTCTGGTGTAGGCCTGGGTCACAGCGGATCCATCCACAGGGACTTTCATCCAGCGACCCGCCGCGCTGATCCAGGTGCCACCCGGCACGATGATCATCTCGCTGTTCGCATCCTTCTTGTGAAAACGATCCAGCAACTGCACTTCCAGCAGGGTATCCGGACCCGAACTGTTCTGGATATCCAGCCGATAGGAACCGTCCTGCAGCGCCTTTTCGAACGCACCGACCAGCTCGTTTCGGGGGTCGGCGGCGGCGGAACCGGCGAAAAGACAGACCGTCATCGCGGTCAGGATCAGGGCACGCTTCATGGTGTTCTCCGTGTATTCGGGTGATGGGATTCCGGCGGCGGACTGCCTGCACCCTGGCAAACCCGCACCTGACCACGGTTACGGAGCGGCGTGCGAGCGACCGACACCTCCGGCATTGGCCGCAGCTAGAGCGATTGCTTTAAACTACGCCCCGCCATGACCCGCCTGCCGCACTGGATCGGCTGCACTGTTCGTGGAAATTCAATCACCTGGGCGATTCACATCAAGTGCTTGGTCATGCGCGATCCCGCGCCTGTCCGCCCGGGCCTCTCGCTTTTCCCTTCGGAGCCAACCGAATGATCTTCGAAACCCTCAGTTCCACCGGCCATGAGGAAGTGGTGTTCTGCCACAACAAGGACGCCGGCCTCAAAGCCATCATCGCCATCCACAACACCGTGCTCGGCCCTGCGCTGGGCGGTACCCGCATGTGGGCCTACAAGACCGAACAGGACGCGCTCAACGACGTGCTGCGCCTGAGCCGCGGCATGACCTACAAGGCCGCCGTGGCCGGTCTCAACCTGGGCGGCGGCAAGGCCGTCATCATCGGTGATCCGAACAAGGACAAGTCCGAAGCACTGTTCCGCGCATTCGGCCGCTATGTGGCTTCGCTGAATGGCCGCTACATCACCGCCGAGGACGTCGGCATCGACGTCAACGACATGGAGTTCGTGCTCAAGGAAACCGAGTACGTCACCGGCGTACACCAGGTGCATGGCGGTTCCGGTGATCCGTCGCCGTTCACCGCCTACGGCACGCTGCAGGGCCTGCTGGCCTCGCTGAGCAAGCAGTACGGCAACGAAGACGTCGGCAAGTACAGCTACGCCGTCCAGGGCGTGGGGCACGTCGGCTTCGAGTACGTGAAGCTGCTGCGTGAGGCGGGCGCCAAGGTGTTCGTTACCGACATCAATGAAGAAGCCGTGCAGCGCTGCGTCGATGAACACGGCTGCGAAGCGGTCGGCCTCGACGACATCTACGACTGCGACGTCGACGTCTACAGCCCTTGCGCGCTGGGCGGCACGGTCAACGAGAACACCCTGGACCGGATCAAGGCCAAGGTCATCTGCGGCGCCGCCAACAACCAGCTGGCCACCGACGAGATCGGTGACGAGCTGACCCGTCGCGGCCTGACCTACGCACCGGACTACGCGGTCAACGCCGGTGGCCTGATGAACGTCAGCATCGAATTCGACGGCTACAACCGCGAGCGCGCCATGCGCATGATGCGCGGCATCTACTACAACCTCGGCAAGATCTTCCAGATCGCCGACCGCGACAACATCCCGACCTACAAGGCCGCGGATCGCATGGCCGAAGAGCGCATTGCGGCCATCGGCAAGATCAAGCTGCCGCACATGGGCAACGTCGCCCCGCGCTTCCTCGGTCGCACTCGTGGCCAGTAAGGCAGGAGTCGCGATTCATGATGAGTGATTGGTGATCCGTCAACGGCGCTGCCGTGTTCTGCAGCGCCGTTGCACGATGATCCCACTGCTCTTTCGAATCACCAATCACCATTCACCATTCACCATTCACGGATACCCATGAAACCCTTTCCTCTCGGTGAAGAAATCGACAGCCTTCGCGAAGCGGTGCGCCGCTTTGCCGAATCCGAGATCGCGCCCCGCGCGGCGGCCATCGACGAGGAAAACGCGTTCCCGCAGGACCTCTGGCCCAAGCTGGGCGAGATGGGCCTGCTCGGCATCACCCTGCCCGGCGAATTCGGTGGTTCTGAAATGGGCTACCTCGCGCACCTGGTGGCGATGGAGGAAATCTCCCGCGCTTCCGGTTCGGTGGGCCTGAGCTACGGCGCGCACAGCAACCTGT
>JAGRJX010000029.1:1644-15511 GCA_020442545.1 Lysobacterales bacterium | reverse complement strand
GCGTCACCTCGCTGGAGATCAAGTCGGGCTATGGCCTGGACTTCGACAACGAGTGCAAGATGCTGCGCGTGGCACGGAAGGTCGGCGAGTCGCTCGGAATCGACGTGCGCTGCACCTATCTCGGCGCGCACGCACTGCCATTGGAGTTCAATGATCGCGCGGACGACTACATCGATGCGGTCTGCGACTGGATGCGGCCGCTGCACGCGGAAGGCCTGATCGACGCGGTGGATGCCTTCTGCGAAGGTATCGGCTTCACGCCGGCGCAGACGCGGCGCGTGTTCGAGTGCGCCCGCGAACTGGGCCTCCCGGTGAAGCTGCACGCCGACCAGCTCAGCGACCTTGGCGGTGCGGGCATCGTCGGTGATTTCGATGGCCTGTCGGCGGATCATGTCGAGTACAGCAGTGAAAGCGGTGTCGCCGCAATGGCGAAAGCCGGCAGCGTCGCCGTCCTGCTGCCCGGCGCCTTCCACGTCCTGCGCGAAACGAAACTGCCGCCACTGGATGCTTTCCGCAAGCACGGCGTTCCAATGGCCGTGGCGACCGACTGCAACCCCGGCACCGCGCCGCTGCTGTCGCTGCGACAGGCCATGCAGCTGGCCTGCACGCATTTCCGCCTCACGCCCGAAGAAGCCCTGCGCGGGACGACCGTGAACGCGGCACGCGCGCTGGGCTGGTCGGACCGCGGTCGACTGGCGCTCGGGCAGCGCGCGGATCTGGCGATCTGGAACGCGAGGCAGCCGGCCGAACTGTGCTACTGGCTGGGCGGGCAGCTGCTGGCCCGCAGCTACGTCGCCGGTCGCCGGCTGGTATGAGTGGCGCTCAGGGCACCGCGCTCGCATCCGGTGCTTTCGGCAGCAATTGCGCCAGCAGGGCACAGGCAGCCAGCGTCCAGACGATCATCGCGCCGCTGGGCAGATCGAACAGCGCGGACAGGAGCAGTCCGAACACATAGCCCGCAGTACCAACCAGATAGGCCAGAACGGTCTGGCTGACCCCTTGCCGCCGTACCGTGGCAAGCGCCGGCAGGATCAGGCTGGCGAACACCAGATAGACGCCAACCAGCTGCACCGACGCCGTGATTGCCAGCGCAAACAGACCGTAGAACCACGGCCCACGCAGCTGGCCGCGACGCACAACGAGCACACCAAGCAGCACAGCGGACAGCACCGCAGCCGGGACCAGGTCGGCGTAGCTGACCCACAGAATCTGCCCGACCAGCAGGTCCTTGAGGTGCTCGCCGCCCTGCGGATTGTTGGCCAGCAGCAGCAGGCCGCCGGTTGCCGCCAGCACGAACAGGCTGCCAATCAGCGGTTCCTGGTACTGCGGCCAGCGCCGATCCGTCCACGCCAGCAGGCCCGCACCGAGCAGCGCGGCGCCGGCAGCGGCGAACTGCACACCAAGGCCGTGCTCGTCGATGCCCAGCCACTGCGCCAGGATCACGCCGACACCCGCGATCTGCGCGATGGCGAGATCGATGAAGATGATGCCACGCGACAGCACCTGCCGACCCAGCGGTACGTGCGTCGCCAGCACCACCAGGCCGGCCACACAGGCCGGCCCGAGGATGCTGAGTTCCAGCGCTTCCCAGTTGAGCGTCACTTGTCGGCCTCCAGCAGCTTGTCGATGGTGGAGTCGAAGAAGGAAAACAGGTCATGCGACTGCGCATCGCCGCCGACGGTGAATGGCAACGTCACCACTGGCACGCCGGTGCGCCTGGACAGCCATTCGGACGGCTTGCTGTCGATGTAGGCCGCATGGACGATCGCCAGCGTGTCGTTGTCCTTGGTCGTGCGGATCAGACTGGCCAGATGGCCGCTGGTCGGCGGCACGCCGGGTTTGGGCTCCAGCGCGCCAATCTGCCGGATGCCCAGCCAGTCCCACAGATATACCCAGCTGATGTGGTGTACGACCACCTTGCGACCGCGCAATGACGCCGCCTTGTCCTGCCAGCGCTTGATCGCCGCCACCCAGCGCGTGGTGAAGTCCGCGAGCCGCTGCCGGTAGAACGCGGCATGGTCAGGGTCCAGTTGCGTCAGCCTTGCCGAAAGACGCTGCGCCACCAAGCCAATCCGACGCGGGTCCATCTGGATGTGCGGGTTGCCGTCGGGGTGCACGTCGCCGTTGGCGCGATCTACCGCCGTCGGCTTTTCCAGCGTGGAGACCTGCGCGGCAGCCATGAAGGCACCGGGCTCCGCGGCCAATCGGCTGTTGCCGGACTGCTTGAGCAGCTGTGGCAGCCAGCCGATCTCCAGTTCGGCACCGGTACAGACCAGCAGGTCGGCGCGACGGAACTTGGCGATCAGGCTGGGCTTGGCCTCAACCCGGTGTACGTCCTGCAGTGCCGAGGTGGCAACGTCGACATGCACCTTGTCACCGGCCAGCTCCTCCAGCAGAGCACCCCATTCCGGCTCGCAGGCAAAGACCTGCAGCTCGGCTCGTGCCGGTAGCGACAACAGCGCGCTCAGCAGCACTGCAGCAAGCGTGATGGCAGCTTTCATCGTGGTCCGTCTCCTAGAACTTGTGGGCGCCGTGCGCGCCGAGTGCGGTCTGGTACTGCAAAGTGGCGGTGCTGTCGCGGATGCCGGCATCCGGATGGTCTCGACTCAGCTGCAGCCGGAACAGGCTGAATTCACTGTTGCGCCAGCTCAGCTGGAGGCTGTGGCGGTCCGGATCGAAATCACCCAGCAGCAACCCGGGCACCGAAGTCCACAACCGGTCGTAGCGATAACCTGCATCCCAGCGCTTGTTGAAGCGATAGACGGCTTCGACATAGGCCCCTTCGCGGCGCCCATCCCAGCGCGTCCAGCTGGCCGGCCTGTCCGGATCGCCAATCCGCCCGTCGCGCTGCTCGCGAAAGTACTCACCGCGCAGGGTCACGCCGCCATCCTTGAACGCGCCGTGCGGCGCCCACTTCCAAGTGCCATCGACGATCCAAAGCCGGCTGTCGCCGCTGAAACCGTCTTCGGCACTAGCTGCCGTACTGTCCAGCAGGGACGCACCCAGCAACCAGGAATGATCGACGCCCGCATCGCCACCGGCATGCACAAACAAGGAGCGCGCGCCGATACCGCCGTGCGCGGCACCACCGGCAGGAAAATTCTGTCCGCGAAACAGCTCGGCGCCCAGTTCGAGCAGAAACGACGTCGGCGCCACCCAGCGCAGCTGCACCCCGTCATCGCCATACTGATTGCCAAGAAACGCCTGATACGGCAGCGGGCGATCAAAGAAGGCATCGGTGTGGGCGTGGTGGCTGTTCAGGTAGCCGATGGCAGAGAAGAAGCGGCCGGCGCGCAGGCGGAAGCCATCCGGCAGCGCGGTGCTGTCAATGAAGGCCTCTTCCACGCCGATCCCGTCTTCGCCATCCTCGGACTCCACCGCCAGCGATAGCTGCCCGTAGAACTTGTCGTCGACATTCGCCGCCAGGCTCAGTTCGCTCTCGCCGAGCGAAAAACCACTGGCGGCCGGCTCGCCCTCGCCCACCCGCGGAAAACCGGCGCGCGAATAGCTTTCCGGATCCCTGGAATGATGCGTGACGCTGCCGTTGAGGATCAGCGTGATCGCCGGATTGAAACTGCTGCTTCCGGTACTGGCAATGCGGCTTTGGCCCCCGGAAGTGACCACCGGCGACGGCGAGGTGCTGCTGCCGGCTGGCGCGGCATCGGCAGCGAAGGCGGCAAACGGGTCGTCGGGCGACGTATCTTCGGCGGCAACCGCCGACGTAGCTGCCGTGCCACCCGCAGGCTGCAGCGCAGCCAGTTCGGCACGGATGCGGCCCAGTTCGGCCTCCAGCGCGGCGACGCGCGCCTGCAAGCTGGCAGCCTGCCCATCGTCACCCACGTCGCCAGCAATAGCCGGCCGAGTCGGCCAGGACAGGGCCACCAGCAACGCAGCAGCGAGGAAACGCATCATGGGTCAGCACTCGAGTCAAAGGTTATAACATTACATTAATGCGACAAGGCGGGGTCGTCAACGATGCCGGAAGTCACCCCGGCGGGTTTCGCACGTCACTGCCGCTGTTGCCGCCGCCCACGTCCGATGACCAGACTGTCGACATGAAGAAGCTGCTCGCTGCATTGACCGTGATCTCGCTGCTCTGGGCATGGCGCCTGTTTGGCGTAGCGATCGAGACCACGCCGGGCAGGCAGGCACCGGATCCACCGCAGCAGCGCCCACCTGCCGAATCCACGACTTTTCAGCACAGGGTGTTCCGCATCACGCCGATGGCCGACTTCCAGCTTCGCGCGCGCGTGCTGGGTTCGGCGCGGTACCGGTTCGACGAGGGCGCGGCCCTTTCTCCACTGGATCTCGCCCTGGGCTGGGGACGCATGTCCGACCCGGCGGTCTATGGTCGACTGTCAATCAGCCAGAGCGGTCGCTGGTACCGCTACAGCTGGGGTCGGGATGGGCCACCGATTCCAGCGGACGAGATCATCCGCAGCAGCGCCAACATGCATCTGGTGCCAGCCGACGCCGCGGTGGAGGCCGCCATCATGAAAGCCGCGGCCGGCGACGTCATCGAGCTGCGCGGCCAGCTGATCCGCGCCAACGATGACAACGGCTGGAGCTGGCGCAGCTCGATGACCCGCACCGACAGCGGTGCCGGTGCCTGCGAGCTGATCTGGGTGCAACAGTTCGAGATCGTCCGGTACTGAGCCCGGACACGCGAAAGCCCCGCAGTGCGGGGCTTTCGAAGCAGTCCTGCAGCCAGTCGGCTACAGCACATCACGCCATGCCGCCATTACGCGCTCTTGGCGGCTGCTTTCTTCGCCGGTGCCTTCTTCGCCGGCGCCTTCTTTGCCGCTGCCTTCTTGGCCGGCGCCTTTTTGGCGACCGCCTTCTTCGGCCGGGTGGTGGTGGCGCTGGTGCTGGCCTTGCCGGCCTGGCGCACGTTGCCGTGACTGCCTGCGAAGCGCTTGCCGCGCGCGGTCTTCTTGTCGCCCTTGCCCATGTCTGCTCCTGCTGGTTCTTGGTGGTGCGTTGTTCGGGATATTGCCCGGATTGCCCGGCGTGACGGTCAGCCGCCAGCGCACGAACGGGGCGCGTACATTACCACCGGACGGCGCTCCGGGCCATGCCCGTCAAGGCGATGTGCCATGTCAGCCCAGCGTCGCAGACAGTCGGCGCAGCAGCGACAGGTTGACCAGGTGAGCCGCCGCGATCAGTACGCCGCCCAGGCTCATCAGGATCGCGTGGCTCCAGTCACTGTGCACCGTCGAACCAAAAGCACCGATGCCAACACCAACCAGCCCCGGCAGCAGGATCAGCAGCGCCAGCAGTGAACGGTGCTTGCGAAACCCAGGCAACAGCGACAGCGTGGCCAGCACGCCGGCAAAGATCACGAAGCCACGCTCGAATAGCGGACTGGCGAGGAAACTGAGACCCAACGCCGGAACCAGCGCCAGCAGCAGCGGCCACAGCGCACAATGCGCGGCGCAGATCAGCGAACCGGCCGCGCCGAGGCGGTCGAGGCGGTTGCTGGGTATGACAACCCCGGCGCGGCTGGTCGATGGCCTGGTGGCATTCATGACGGCAGATGGGCAGTTCATTGGCGGTCAGCAGGATGACTCGGCCGATATTGTAACAGTATAACGTTTGGATGCGCGAGCCGCTTCCATGCCGCCGCGCCACGCTCAGGCACCATTCCCGCACGCCGCTTGGACATCGCACAGCGCTACCATTGCCTACCTGCTCAGGAAACTGCCGCCGACCCGCAATGTCGACGCCAACCACAAACCAGACACCGGAATCCGACCCGGGCACCCGTCCGGCGGAAGTGGACGCCCTGAGTGAGCGCCTGTACCCGGAGTTGCGACGCCTGGCGCAAGCACAACTGCGGCGCCTTC
Organism: Lysobacterales bacterium; assembly: GCA_020442545.1. GTDB lineage: Bacteria > Pseudomonadota > Gammaproteobacteria > Xanthomonadales > Xanthomonadaceae > JACKOX01. Next base: position 9,665 of record JAGRJX010000029.1, on the reverse strand, counting down.
GTCCTGGCGCGACGCTGGACACCACGGCGCTGGTCCACGAAACCTACCTCAAGCTCGCCGGTCGCGACGCATTCGCGGACCGCTCGCATTTCCTCGCCGCCTCGGCACGCGCCATGCGCCACATCCTGGTAAACGCGGTTCGCGACCGCCTGGCTGACAAGCGCGGTGGCGGACAGGCAGCACTTCCGTTGGCTACGCGCGAGGTTCCCGGCGACGCGCCGGCACTGGAGGAAATCCTCGGCATCGCGCACGCGCTGGATCGGCTGGCGGATATCGACGAACGCCTGTGCCGGATCGTCGAATGCCGCTTTTTCGCGGGCATGACCGAACCGGAAACCGCGACCGCGCTGCAGATTTCCGAGCGCACCGTGCGCCGCGACTGGCTGCGCGCCCGCGCCTGGTTGCGCGAGGCGCTAACGCAACCTGACGATCCGGCATCAGCACATGCATCCTGATGATGGCTCCTCGCAGCACTTGCGCGAGCTGGATGCTCAGCTATGCGAACTGCTCGATCTCGATGAGGAAGCGCAGCGCGAATACCTGTCCCGACTGCCGCCGGAACGGCAGCAGCGGCTGCACGGCCTGCTCGATGCCGCCCTGTCCGACGACGACTTCCTGACACCCGGCGGTGCGCTGGATCCGCGACTGCTCGACGCCGTGCTGGGCGATGAGGACACGCTTGCGCCAGGAACGCGGCTCGGGCCGTGGCGAATCCTGCACGACATCGGTGCCGGCGGCATGGGCCGGGTCTATCTCGCCGAGCGCGCCGACGGCCTGTTCCAGCGCGAGGTGGCAATCAAATGTCTTACGGCAGACAGCTCGCGCGCCGACCCGCAGCAACTGCAGCGAGAGCAGCAGTTGCTGGCCGGCCTCGACCACCCGAACATCGCCCGCCTCTACGACGCCGGCGTCACCGAATCCGGCGCGCCCTACCTGGTCATCGAGCGCGTGGACGGCGAACCCATCGATGCCTGGTGCCGCCGCAAGATGCTCACTGCGCGGCAGCGGATCGCGCTGCTGATCGATGTCTGCCGAGCGCTGGAAGCTGCGCATCGTCAACTGATCGTGCATCGCGACATCAAACCGTCAAACATCCTGGTCGACACCGACGGCGTAGTGAAATTGCTGGACTTTGGCATCGCCGGCTTCAGTGGCGATCCGGCACTGCTCTCCGGCCGGACAACACCCGAACGCGACGGGTACAACAACGAAGCGCCGCGCGGTTTGACACCGCGCTACGCCAGCCCGGAGCAGCGCGCCGGTGCCACCATCGGCACGGCGTCGGATGTCTACCAGAGCGGCCTGCTGGCCTGGGAACTGCTGTCAGGAATGCGACCGGATGCCGCGTCATCGTCCGCATCGCTGATGCCCGACCTTTCCACACTGGCGGCCCAGGACTTGCCCGCAGCCGATCTCAGGGCCGTGCTGGCCAAGGCAATGGCCGAATCACCGGAACACCGCTACGCCAGCGTCGAGCGCCTGCGTGAGGATCTGCAGCGTCTTCTGTCGGGTCATACGGTCGCGGCACGTCCTGCCGGCTTCGGCTATCGGCTGCTGCGCCTGCTGCGACGCCATCCGTGGCGCAGCGCGGCGACCGTGACCGGCACGCTGCTGATCCTTGGCATGGTCGCCGGCTTCACGCTGCGCCTCGCTGCGGAACGCGATGCAACGCGCATTGAGGCCCAGCGCGCGCTGCAGGCGGGTGCGGAAACCGAGCAGGTGGCCAATTTCCTGCGCCACCTGTTCCGTGCCGCCGATCCCTTCCAGACCGCGCCCGATCCATCGCGTCCCGCCAAACCGGCATCGAAAATGACCGCGCTGGAACTGCTGGATCGCGCTCAGGCTGAACTGCAGAACAACGCGCCCGGCTCGCCGCGAACCCGCGCGCGCCTGTTCGGTGAAATCGCGCGCCTGTACCGGCTGCTCGGAAAGCACGAAAACGCCGAACCGCTGGATCGCGCAGCTATCGACCTGCTGCAGGCTGAACCGTCAACCGATCCGACGGCGCTCAGCGACGCCCGATTGTCGCTGGCGCGCACGCTGGCGCTTCGCGATGCCGGTGACGAGGCACTGTCGCTGGCACACGAGGCGGAAACGCAGTACCGGAAAACCGGCGACCAGCGTCGCCTGGCGGCCGCGCTCGAAGTCATCGGCAAGCTGCTCACACCGACCGACAGCGCGCAGGCCGTCGTCGCGCTGCAGGAATCGGTCGAACTCTACCGCGCACAGTCACTGCCCGACCGCGAAGCCGATCTGCGCCTGTTCCTGGCCAACGCGCTGGTCAACGGCGGACGCATCGCCGAGGCCCGCCAGCAGCGCGAGCAGGCCATGGCATTGATGCAGTCGCTGCACGGCGCGGATCACCCGTCCATGGCCGGCGCGCTGGTCGGTCTGGCCGACCAGTACCAGCGCGAAGGGCAGCAGCCGGACGCGCTGCCGCTGCTGCGGCGCGCCGTCACCATCTACGACGCACAGTTCGGCGTCGATGACCTGCGCACCGCCGTTGCCCGCAACAACCTCGGCAACGCGCTCTCCGACCTTGGCCAGCAGGAAGCCGCCGCCGAACAGTTGCAGCAGGCGCTGGCCACCTATCAGCAGCGCGCACCGGAACACCAGGCCATCGGCCACATCCTCAACAACCTGGGCAGCATCGCCTGGAATCAGGGTGACGCCGCCACCGCCGCCGACTACTACCGGCAGGCCATGGATCGCCTGCTGCCGAAGCTCGGCGAGAACCACCTGATGACCGGCCTGCTGGAAGCCAACCTCGGCGAAGCGCTGTTTGCGCTGAACGACGCCAACGCGCGCGCCAGTCTGGAGCGCAGCCTCGACATCATGTCGCGGCGTCTCGGTGATCGGCATCCAATGCTCGGGCAGTCGTTGGGCTATCTCGCCCAGCTTGACGAGCGCGAAGGAAAACTCGACGACGCCCTCTCGAAACTGCGTCGCATGGTGGCGATCCAGCAACATGCCAAGCCCGCCGACGCCGAAGCCCTGCGCAAGGCCAATGAGTCGCTGGATGCTTTCCTGCAGCGGCATCCGGAGTTCCGGCGGCCATAGCCGTGTACCCCTGACCCACGGGTATACACCCGTCTCCCAGGCACCCCACGCTCCTGCTCTCACTGACAGCAGGCAAAGCCTGCGACGCACCCCTGACCCCCTCACCGCTCCCAAGCGTGGCCGGATTTTTCGGCAAACCGTGTTTCCTGGTCTGGAAGCGGTCGATTTCAATGAATCGAGCGCACCACCCGCAAAGCCCAGGAGCCTGCCATGCCCACGACTCGTCGCCAGAAACTGTTCGCCCTCAGCCTTGGCCTGCTGCCGCTCCCCGCCGCCGCGCTGGACGTGGTCTATGAAGGCTTCCTCGAAGACGACGGCGCGCCCGCCAACGGCATCTACGAGCTGCGCGTCACCCCGCAATACGACGCCAAGCGTGGGCCGCTGCAGGCCGAGCCGATCGTGTTTCCGGCGGTCGAAGTCAGCGGTGGCCAGTTCCGGCTGGAGTTCAGCGTGGACGACGCCACCGCCGACGAGGTCTGGCTGTCGCTGGCCGTGCGCGGCGTCGACGACCCCGGCGAGGCGATTCCCCTGCCCGGCCTGACCAAGGCCGTCGCCGGCGTCGGCGGCACCTGCTGGAGCACCGCCGGCAACAGCGGCACCGATGCCTCGATGGACTTCATCGGCACCATCGATGCACAGCCGCTGGTCTTGCGGGTGCACAACACACCGAGCCTGCGATTGGTTCCCGACAGCATCCTTGTGGATGGTTTGCCAGCAACCATGAATGTTGTCGCCGGTAGCAGCTACAACGCCATCCCTGCCAACGCCTCGGCGACAACCATCGCGGGCGGTGGGTCAGAAAGCAGCCCTAACCGCGTATTCAGCGACTACAGCGCCATTTCAGGTGGCTACGGCAATTCGGCAGGGGATGAGCTGCTTCCGAACAGCTCCGCAGCTGCATCGGTTGGAGGCGGACGTTCGAACATCGCGTCGGGATTTGCCAGCGTCGTTTCCGGAGGGTACGTCAATAGTGCAGTGGGCCACCGTAGTACGATCGCCGGAGGATCGGGAAACAAGGCAATCGGCGAACACAGCACTGTGAGCGGCGGCAATCTCAATTGCGCCGGCGGCTGGTATTCCTGGACCGGCGGGCGCAGGGCGATCAGTCGTCATGGAAGCTCCGCGAGCATAGGCTGCAATGGAGTTGGCAGCGTCGGCACGAATGGCGACGAAGGCACCTTCGTGTGGGCGGACAGCCAAGACAGCAACTTCATTTCCAGCGGCTCCAACCAGTTTCTGGTGCGTGCATCGGGTGGTGCCGGCTTCGGCACCAACGCACCGGAGAACGCCATGCATGTGGTGGGTGACATCAACGGCATTGGTGCTGTCGGCAATCACGTCATGCAGATCGAGAACGCCTCGACCGCCAGCGATGCCGACGTGCTGGCACTGCGCGTGAACGCGGCGGGCACCCTGACCAACGCGGTCAACTTCATCACCTTCTTCGGATCGGGTCCCAATTCAGTGGGCACAATCGAAGGCAACGGCGCGGGCGGCGTGGTGCTGTCCGGGCCCGGCAACGATTTCGCCGAATACCTGCCGAAAGCCGATGCCGCCGAACAGATCCAGCCGGGCGAGCTGCTTGGCCTTCATGCCGGTCGCGTGTCGCGCCGCACCGACGGCGCCGACCGCTTGCTGGTCGCCAGCAGCGCGCCGATCGTGGCCGGCAACGATCCCGGCACGGAGCAGCGCGAGCAGTTCGTGCTGACCGCGCTGGTCGGCCAGGCCGAAGTGCGCGTGCGCGGCCAGGTGCAGCGCGGCGACTGGCTGGTCGCCTCCGGCAACGACGACGGAGTGGCCAGCGCCATCAACGGCAAGAACGCATCGAATCCAGAGACGAGCCTGCCGTTCGGGCAAGTCGTCGAAATACTGGCATCAGCCGACAGCGATTCAACGAACGACATTCGACGGGTTCGCGTGATGCTTGGCGACAACGGCCAGCAAATGGCCACGAAGTTGCATGAACTGGCGGTCGAGAACCGCGCGCTTCGCGAAGAGCTGGTGCGCCTGCGTGACCGGCAGAATGGCGAGATCGCTTCGCTGCAGGCGCAACTGGCTGAAATCCGCGAACTGATGCTTCCAGCCGTCGCCGAGCGGAGCCATTGAGATGCGCCGCCACCCAACGCGCTGGCTGCTGGCATTCGGCGCGCTGCTGTCCACGCCGTCACTGGCGGCCACGCCGGAAACCAGCGATACCACGACAGGCACGGAACGCTTCCGGGTGACCGCCACCACCCGCAGCGCACAGTTCAGCGACGACGGGCGCTTCGCGGTGACCGCCAGCGCACGCCTGGAACCAGCGCAGAAACCCGACCAGCCGCGATTCGCGATCAAGTCGACGCTGGGAATGTGTGCGGCGCCTAGCGTGCTGTTCGCCGACGGCTTCGAGGATTCCTGAGATAGCCGCTGCGCGGATACCGCGACACCGCCGCAAAACGACGATCAGTCGTCGATGCCGCTGACGTCTTCCATCATCGGAGCCGGTCCGTCAGTGCCGACGGCTTCACCGGGCGTCGGCGAGCGTGGATCATTTTCGAGCGTGGCGTCAGCGTCCTCATCCTCGGAACCGTCGCTGGACTCATCGCCAGCGTCGGTCGCGGCCGCCTGCTGCGCGCTGGTCTCGGCACCGACGTGATAGGCCGCGAACCCCGGCAACACCACAGGATTGAGCGCCATGCCCAGTACCCGCCCCGGAATCGGCGACACAATGGCCTCATCGCGGTTGTTGAGCGGATCAACCACCCGACCCAGCTGTTGCCCGGCCGCCACCCAGTCGCCCAGCGCGACTTCGCTGATCAGCAGTCCGCCACTGTCGGCGCGCACCCACTGTGAGTCGTAGAACACCGCCTGCTGGGTGTCCCAGTTGGGGCTGTTGCCGGTCATGCCAAGGGCATGCAGCAGGGTTTCGATGGCCTGGACACCGAAACTGATGGCATCTGCCTGCAATCGCCGCGGCGCCCCCACCTCGAAGGTCACGGCCGGGATGCCGGCCGCGGTCGCCGCCACGCGCAGCATGCCGCGCCGGCCATTGCTCTGCAGCACCGGCGTGGCGCCAAACCCGCGCGTAAATGCCAGCACCTCCGGCAGGCGCAGATCGGCGCGGATCTGCGGCAGGTTGCTGCGCTCGAAGCTGCCGGTGTGGAAGTCCACCAGGTAGTCGCAGTGCTCGACGATGCTGCCGAAGAAGCTGTGCGCCACGCGCGAGGCCACGCTGCCGTAGGCGGTGCCGGGGAAATAGCGGTTGAGGTCGCGACGATCAGGCAGATAGCGCGAATCACGACTGAAGCCGAAGGGATTGACGATGGGTACGGCGATGATAGTGCCGACCAGCGCCACCGGATCAACCGTGTTGCTGACGCGGCGGACAATCTCCACGCCGTTCAGCTCGTCGCCATGCACGGCGGCAACCAGGCACAGCACCGGACCGGGCCGCGAGCCGTGTACCACCACCACCGGGCTTTCCACGCTGGCGCCCGCGAAGCCCTCGCTGGCGGTCCAGCTGAGCCGGGCGATGCTGGCGGCGGCGATGTGCTGGCCCATCAGCGCGAACGGAATCGGCCGCGGCGGACCGACAAATGCTGCCGATGCCGGGTCGCCCCACGCCGGGAGCACCGGCGGGCCGCTGAAGTCCGGATTGGCGGGATCGCTGTAGTCGGACAGGAGCAGCGGCGGCGATGCTGGCCGTTGCGCCGGTGTGGCCGTCACCGCAGCGCAGCACATGACGCCGATCAGCCACAAACCCGTCAGCAAACCTTGGAAAGTACCGCGCCTGCGGGTCATGCCTCGCCGCCGCATGGCGCACAGATCCCGTGGACTTCCAGTGTCTGCGCCTGCGGCCGGAAGCCAAGCGCGGCGGCCTGCGCATTCAGCAACCGGGTGGCCTCTTCGTCTTCCAGCTCGACCGCGCGCTGGCAGCGGTCGCAGATCAGGAACGGCACCGAATGCTGCACGCGCGGGTGGTGGCAGCGAATGAAGGCGTTGATCGATTCCAGCTTGTGGATGAAGCCGTTGGCCAGCAGAAAATCGAGCGCGCGGTACACCGTCGGCGGTGCGGCGCTGCCCTCGCCGTCACGCACCCGATCCAGCAGGTCGTAGGCCTTCACTGGCCGATCCGCATTGGCGACCAGCTCCAGAACGCGGCGGCGCATGGCGGTCAGCCGCAGATCGCGCTCGCTGCAGATCGCCGCGACTTCGTCGACGAACTCGCCGGCGTCGTGGACGTGCTGTTTTGGATTACTGCAGGCTTGTTCGTGCGCGTGTGACATGCAGCGGATGGTAGCACCGACCGCGACGCTCGCCGCATGGCGGTCGGCAGCAAAGCCGCCGCACCGGCACGCTTCAGCCGGCGATGCGCTCCAGCGCCTCGTCGATGCGACGAATAGCCTCGTCCTGCCCGCAAAGATAGACCGTGTGGTCGATCGACGGCGATACGGCGGTGCCGGTCATCGCCACACGCAGCGGCTGCGCCACTTTGCCCATGCCGGTTTCGAGCTTTTCCGCTACTGCTCGCAGGGCCGCGTCGATGGCTTCCGGCGTCCACTCCGACAGGGCTTGCAGTGCGTCTCGCGTCGATACCAGCGGTGCACGCGCCACCTCGACCAGCTGCTTGGCGACCGCCTTGTCGTCCCACTCGCTGATCGGGCCGTACCAGACCCTGGCCCGCTCGGCCATTTCCTTGAGCGTCTTCACGCGGTCACGCAGCGCGATCACCACGTCCGCCGGATTCGGGCCGGTAGCCGGATCGATGCCGGCCGCGCGCAGGTGCCAGTCGAAGTGCACGGCGACATCGGCGGGATCATCGTTCTTCAGGTACTGCTGGTTGATCCACGCCAGCTTCTCGGGATCAAAGCGGGCCGCCGAGGTATTGACGTCCTCGATGCGGAACAGCTCGATCATCTGCTCGCGCGAAAAGATCTCCTGGTCACCGTGCGACCAGCCAAGGCGCACCAGGTAGTTCAGCA
>JAGRJX010000029.1:0-1541 GCA_020442545.1 Lysobacterales bacterium | reverse complement strand
CGCTTCGTAGATGTTGATCTGCCGCGGCGTGTTGTTGATGTGATCGTCGCCGCGGATCACCTGCGTGATTCCCATGTCGTAATCGTCGACCACCACCGAGAGATTGTAGGTCGGCGAGCCGTCGGTACGGCGGATGATCAAGTCGTCCAGCTCGGCATTGCTGACCACGATAGCGCCGCGGATGAGGTCATCGATCACCACGTCGCCGTCTTGCGGGTTGCGGAAACGCACGACGTGCGGTTCATCGGGGTCGACCTCGAGCGCCCGGCAATGGCCGTCGTAGCGCGGCTTCTGTTTGTTTGCCATCTGCTCCGCGCGCAGCACATCGAGTCGATCCTTCGAGCAGGTGCAGCGGTAAGCGTGGCCGGAGGCCAGCAGCTGGTCGATCACCTCGTTGTAGCGGTCGAAGCGCTGCGTCTGATAGTAGGGCCCTTCGTCATAGTCCAGGCCCAACCAGTCCATGGCCTCCAGGATGGCATTGACCGAGTCCTCCGTGGATCGTTCGAGGTCGGTATCCTCGATGCGCAGCACAAACTGCCCACCATGGCGCCGGGCATACAACCAGGAAAAAAGCGCCGTGCGGGCGCCGCCGACGTGCAGATAGCCGGTGGGACTGGGCGCGAATCGGGTCTTGATGGTCATTGGACTACAGCGGGGTCTGCCAAACGCGTGATTCTATCAGCCCCGACTCGAATGACTAGCCGGGAACGGCAATTCCTGTGGTGATTCACCCCGTCGCCTGACCCGTTTCGGCCGGTGGCGGCCACCTGCGCGACTGCGACCGGATCCACCGGGCATCACCCTGCCCTTGTCCCGACCCGACTCACGTCTCCTGATCACCAAAAACACCACGATTTGCGATTGCGCGCGTACCATCCACACCAAAAAGCCGGTAACTTGGCGCAACCTGATCGGCAATGGACCCCGGAAAATGCACTTGGCAGCAGACGATAGGCGAGACATGCGTTTCTTGAGGTTTCTGCTGCTTTGTCCGGCACTCCTGCTGGCCGCCTGCGCCACGCTGCCGGACAATGAGGCACGCGTAGCGAGCAGGCAGATGACGGATATCGACAGCACACTTTCCGAAGCGGTCGCCACCAGCATCGCCGGGCACCCCGGGCTTTCGGGATTCCATCTGCTGGCCAATGGACTGGATGCATTCGCCGCCCGTGTGCTGCTGGCAGACAAGGCCGAACGCACGATCGACGCCCAGTACTACCTGTTCCACGACGACCTCACCGGCAACCTGCTGCTGCAACACCTTCTGGCCGCGGCAGACCGAGGGGTACGCGTGCGCCTTCTGATTGATGACATGGATACGGCCGGGCGCGACCTGGATTTTGCTGCGCTCGACGCACATCCCCATTTCGAGCTGCGTCTGTTCAACCCCTACGCCAGTCGTTCCTCTCGGGTGCTCGAGATGCTCACGCGCTTCGGCAGCGTCACCCGGCGTATGCACAACAAGTCCTTTACCGTGGACGGCGTGGTGACTGTGGTCGGTGGGCGCAATATTGGTGACGAGTACTTCTCCGCCGATCCGA
>JAGRJX010000224.1 GCA_020442545.1 Lysobacterales bacterium | reverse complement strand
GCGCTGCGCGGCGACGGCAAGCACCACGTCAGCCTCGACAAGGTGATCAAGACCATGCGCGACACCGGCCGCGACATGCGCGACAAGTACAAGGAAACCTCGCGCGGCGGCCTCGCCGTCAACGTCATCGAGTGCTGAGCCAGAGCCGGGAACCAATCGTGATTCGTGATTGAGAAAAAGCTGATCCGGGAATAAGCCCTGAGCCCCCGGTTTCCCGCATGTAGTGATCAGACCCATCACTGTTGGACCTGATCATGCTCAGCCTGCGCTCACTGTTTCCCATCGCTTTGCTCTGCGGGCTGTTTCACTGCCAGCCGGCTAAGGCACTCGGAGGTCCGGATCCGGACTTCGTCAATGGTGCGCTTGTGATCGAATCGTTCGACGACGAATATGCGCCGGGTTCAGTGCCGACAACCTCTCCCATCGCGATCGAGCGCGCCCCCGGCAGCGATCGGTTCTGGACCATCTATGCCGTCTACGGCGCGGCCCCCGGCAGTCGTTCGTTGGGCCTGATGCGCCACCATCTTGACGGCAGCCTGGATGAGAGCTTTGGCGTTTCCGGCAACCCCGGAATGCGCCTGGTTTCGTGGCCGACCGCGAGCAGTGACTTCACGCCCGCCGAGGCCGGCATGGGCAGCGACAGCAAGCTGCTGGTAGCCGGCTACGTACGCAATCTGGATAACCCGGGCTTGTTCGACGTGGTAGCGTGCCGATTGCTGGCATTCGGAAGCTTCGACAGCAATTTCGGAGACAGCGGCTGCCGTCGTCTGCCTGTGCTGTCGGACAACGGCACGCTGTTCACCATCGACATGGTGCCCGACCTCACTGGCGGAGCCTACATGAGCGGATGGAACCAATCGGCGGGACGCTAGGTGATCCAGCGCGTCGAGAGCACAGGCAGCATTGATACGACATTTGGTGTTGGCGGCGTATTCACGCTGTTTCCACCGGCGTCGGAATACGCCGAGATCATCGGCATGACCGTGCTGGCAAGCGGTCGCCTGATTATCGCTGGATCAACCTATGTCGGCGGCAACCCGGACTGGCTGATGGTTCGTTTGCTGGCCGATGGTTCAGAAGACGCCTCATTTGGCGGCAACGATACCGGCTATCGCAAGATCGTCTTCGACGTTGGGGTCGATCCGACAGCTGTCGCTGACTAGGCATTCAGCGTTGCCGAACTTGCCAATGGCGATCTGGCGATCTGCGGCTTGGTCCAGATACAGCAGATGCCAACCGTCGCATTCGGTGTGGGAATCGTTCGACTGTCCGCCGACGGCGTGACGATCGACCCGGATTTTGGCACCGCCAATACCGGCTATCTGGTGTTCTCGCAGGTGGCGCTCAGCAGCTACTGCCACGACCTGCTGGCACTGCCGGATGGCGGCGTCATGGCCGCTGGCTATCAGACGACATTGGGCGGTATGGAAAGCGATCCCGCGATGCTGGCGCTGAACGCGCAGGGCGAGCTCGATGCCCGCTACTGGCAGGGTGGGATCAGGGTATTGTCCATCGACCGCACCGTTGACGATGCCAACACCGGCCTGGACACCTTTTACGCGGCGCATTTGGATGCCGATCGGGAGCGCGTGGTCATGCTCGGCAGGTCCGAAGGGCCAGAATTGGACCGTTTTCAGGGCCTGCTGCACGCCGTCGCGCTGCATGACCGACTGTTCCGGGATGGGCTGGAGGCTCAATAGGCTGCTTCAACCCATTTGATCGAGCGACGCCCACCGTTGTCTGGCCGATTCCAGGCCGTGGACGCCATGCTGCCGTCAAAACGCGGCCGCAGAACTCTGTCATGCAGCCGGTGAATTGGACGACTTTCTTCTCTGCACATCACGCATCCGGTAGGCTGCCAGGCAAAGGGAGGAGCCTCGCATGATCGAATCATCCAAGCCCGCCGGCATGAGCCTGACGCTGAAGATCGTGCTGGGCATGACGCTCGGCATCGTGGTCGGACTGCTGTTCAACCTCGCGGCGCTGTTTGGGCTCGTGTCCGCGGACGGCACGCTGTGGGCGCTGGTCATCGACGGCCTGTTCGGTGCGGTAGGCAAGATCTTCGTGGCCTCGCTGCAGATGCTGGTGGTGCCGCTGGTGTTCGTGTCGCTGGTCTGCGGCACCAGCGCCCTGAGCAACCCAAAGCAGCTGGGCCGCATTGGCGGCAAGGCGCTGGCGATGTACGTTGCCACCACCGCGCTTGCCGTCAGTTTTGCCCTGTTTCTGGCAACGCTGGTGCAGCCGGGCAAGGGCATCGACATCGGCGAAGCCACGTTCACCGCCAAGACCGCTCCGCCGGTGATGGACGTGATCATTGGCATGGTGCCGAAGAACCCGATCCAGGCCATGGCCGAAGGCAACATGCTGCAGATCATCGTGTTCTCGATCCTGTTCGGCCTGGCGATCACCCTGGCCGGTGCCGCAGGCAAGAAAGTCCGCAACGGCTTCGACGCGTTGAACAGCGTGGTGATGCGGCTGGTCAACCTGTTGATGGCGATTGCGCCCTATGGGGTGTTCGCGCTGATCGCGGTGGTTCTCGCCACGCTCGGCTGGGACGTGCTCAAGGACTTCCTGGTCTATTTCCTGCTGGTGCTGAGCGCGCTGCTGGTTCACCTGTTCGTGACCTATCCGATCCTGCTCACCTTCCTCGCCCGGCTCAGCCCGCTGGTGTTCCTGCGCAAGATGCGTGCGGCCATGCTGTTTGCCTTCAGCACCGCCAGCTCCAACGCCACCCTGCCGGTGACCTTGCACAGTGTCGAAAAGAAGCTGGGCGCCGGCAATTCGGTGTCGAGCTTCACCGTGCCGCTGGGAGCCACCATCAACATGGACGGCACCGCCATCATGCAGGGCGTGGCAACCGTGTTCATCGCCAACGCCTATGGCCAGGATCTCAGTGCCGCGCAGTTGCTGACCGTAGTACTGATGGCAACACTGGCATCGATCGGCACCGCTGGCGTGCCAGGCGTGGGTCTGATCATGCTGGCCGGCGTGCTGACGCAGGTCGGTCTTCCGGTCGAAGCCATCGGCCTGGTGCTTGGCGTGGATCGCCTGCTGGACATGACCCGCACCGCCGTCAACATCACCGGCGACGCCATGGTCACCTGCGTGGTCGCGAAGAGCGAAGGTGATTTCGACCTCGATACCTTCAACGATCCGGATGCCGGGCTGGATGATGTGCCCGACGAACTCTCGGACTTCCAGTCACTTCAGGAACAGCGCTGATCCCGCCTGCGGTCCAGTCTGGATGCCGTCACCGAACGCCGATGATCGCGCGGCATAGCGCCTGGCTGCTGGGGGCAATGCTGGTGCTGGTCACGCAGGGCGCCCCGCCGGCAATGGCCGGCAAGGTGTACAAGTTCGTCGACGAGAACGGCATCACGCACTATTCGGATCGCCCGCCCGCCGGGCGGTCACCGGAGCTGGTGCAAACCCTGCACTACCGTCATGAGAGCCAGCAGTTCGTCACCCTGCGCCTGGATGGCAGCGGCGAAGCCCGTCGCGCGCTCGCCTTCAATCGCCTGCATGGGCCAGTGCAGGTGCGGCTGGTGTTCAGCAGCCAGCAGAACATCGTCGCCCAGCCGGGCCTGCCGCTGACTCGGGTCATCCCAGGGCAGCTCGAAACGGAGCTGGCGCGCTTCCATGTCGGTAGCGCTGACGGCGGCGGCAGTTTCGAGCTGGGCATGACCGGCGTTCCCGGTGATCCTGCGGCCAGGCCGGACGACGCGCTGTATTCGCTGCCGGTGGGAGCAAACAGTGGCTGGCGCATCGACCAGGGCTTCAACGGCAGCTTCAGCCACCAGGACGAACAGGCCCGTTACGCCATCGACATCAACGTCGACGAAGGCGAGCCCGTCCTGGCCGCGCGCGGCGGCCTGGTGATGCAGGTCGAGGACGACTTCGAAGGCGCCGGCCTCGACATGGAGAAGTACGCCACCCGCGCCAACTACGTGCGCGTGCTGCACGACGATGGCAGCATGGGTGTGTACGCCCACCTGCAGACCGACTCCATGCTGGTCCGCGCCGGGCAGCGCGTGTCGGTGGGCCAGACCATCGCCAAAGCCGGCAATACCGGCTATTCCACCGGCCCGCACCTGCATTTCGCACTGCAGGTGAATAGCGGCATGGAGCTGGAGTCGATTCCCTTCCGCATGGCGAATCCCGGCGGCGGCGAACTGACACTGAGTCGCTGAAGCCGGCCATGCGCTTCCCATGACGCGCCGTTGATATAATCCGCGCATTCCTATTCGACTTCCGCCGGCACGCGCCGGTCGTTTGCATGGCCGCTTCCCTGAATTCCATCCATCTCAAAGAAACGATGCGCCGTCGCACCTTCGCGATCATTTCGCATCCCGACGCTGGCAAGACCACGCTGACC
>JAGRJX010000223.1 GCA_020442545.1 Lysobacterales bacterium | reverse complement strand
AACAGGCCGGCGCGGACGCGGAAATGTTCCAGCAGCGGTGACAGGCGATCCATGGCGTGTTCTGTACGAACAGGTAAAAATTATGCACGAAATGAACCGAATCATACAGATCCCTGATCAAAAATGGCACCGTGGTCGCGAAGCACGAATGCCGGCCACGTCATTCCCTCATCGAAAAGGAGATCACCATGTCCCGAGTCACACTGCTCGACAGCAGCAACGCCCCCGCCGCCAGCCAGCCGCTGTTGGCGCAGATCCAGGCCGCGTTCCAGTCCACGCCGAACATGTTCCGCGCCGTCGCCAATTCGCCGGTGGCGCTGCAGAGCATGTGGGCCGCCTTCGGCGCGCTGGGCCAGGGCACGCTGGGCGCCGCGCTGGGCGAGAAGATCGCCGTTGCCGTCGCCAACCGCAACCGCTGCGAGTACTGTCTTGCCGCACACACCGCGCTGGGGAAGGCGGCGGGTGTCACCGCCGCCGACATGCAGGCCGCGCAGTCGGCCGAATCGGACGATCCGCGCACGGCTGCCGCCCTGCGCTTCGCGCTGCGGATGGTCGAACAGCGAGCCGCGGTTGGCGAGGCCGAGGTGCAGCGGCTTCGTGACGCCGGCTTCGACGACGGCCAGATCGTCGAGATCATTGCCCACGTCGCGCTCAACCTGTTCACCAACTACATCAACGTCGCGCTCGACGTGCCGGTGGACTTCCCCAGGGTCGAACTGCGCGCTGCCGCCTGATATCGCCTGAAAGGTTGGCGACATTCCGTTCCGGGATGTCGTCAGCCCACGCCCAACTCGCCCTGCGGCAACGCGCCTTCCAGCTGCAGCAGGAAGCGCTTGATCGGCAGACCGCCGCCGAAGCCTGTCAGACTGCCGTCGGCGCCGATCACCCGATGACAGGGCACCACGATCGGCAGCGGGTTGCGTCCGTTGGCCGCACCAACGGCGCGCACCGCGGCGGGTTTGTCGATATGCCGGGCAAGATCGCCGTAGCTCCAGGTCTGGCCATACGGAATGGTGCGCAGCGCCATCCACACCTGCCGCTGGAACGTCGTGCCACGGGGCGACAATGGCAGATCGAAGTTGCGGCGTTTGCCGGCGAAGTAATCGTCCAGCTGGCGACGCGCTTCCCGCAGCACGGCGTTGTTGCCTTCGACCCATTCCGGCAGGCGCGTCACCTGATGACGGTTCTCCGGAAACTCGATGATGTGAAGCGCATCCGCATCGGCGGCGAGGAACAGCTCGCCCACCGGTGATTCGTGCAGGGCGAAGGCGATGGTCGAGGCGTTCATGTGGCGCTCCGGTTTGCCGGTCTGGATGACCGTGAAGTTGGTGTGCGTGACTTCGCTGGCTTCGGCGTGGTTCGTCTTTCGACAGGCGGCGGCACGTCGCGCCACAGGTGGAACACCGCATAGCCGCGCCAGGGTCGCCAGCATTCGGCGCGTTCGCGCAGTTTGCGAATGCTCAACGCAGCATCGCTGTCGCTGGCAGCGCGACGCAGTATGAGGTCGCCGTCCAGGAAGGCATCCGGATGGCCGAGGCCGCGCAGGGCGATGTAGCTGGCCGTCCACGGGCCGATGCCTGGCAGGGCGGTCCAGCTGTCGACGAAGTCGTCCAGCGACGGCTGGTGCGAGAAGCCGACCCGGCCATCGACCACCGCGCGGGCGATGCCTTGGATCGTCGCGGCGCGTGTGCGCGTCACGCCGACGCTGGCCACGTCCGCCTCCGCCAGCGCAGCGGCCGCCGGGAAACGATGACTGAGTCCGATATCCTTCGCGCCATCCATGCGTTCGCCGAAGCGCTCGACCAGTCGCGATGCCAGGGTACGCGCGGCGGCCACGCTGACCTGTTGCCCGAGCACGGCACGCACCGAGATCTCGAAACCGTCCCAGGCACCGGGTATGCGCAGGCCTGGCGCACGCTTCAAACGTCGACGCATTGCCGGGTCGGCGGACAGGCCGGCTCGGATCGCTGACGGATCCGCATCGAGGTCGAACTGGCGACGGATGCGCGACACCACGCCGCGCAGTTCGGACGTTGCAACGCCATGCAGTTCCAGCTGCAGCGAGGCGGCCTCGCGATCGCTGCGCGTCAGCCGGAACCATGCCGGTTTGTTACCGCTGCCGATGCTGCGCGCGTAGCTGTCGCCATCCACGACTTCCACGCCGGGCAGGGCGCGGATGCGGAAGAAGTCCAGCAGCCCGTTGAAGTCGCACGGTGGCCGGAACGCCAGCTGCAGGCGCAGCACGTCGCCGGCGACGCGTTCGTGGACGTCGTCCTCGCGCTGCCGACGCAGCTCGCGCGGGGCCAGCCGGTAGGCGTCACGGAACGCCGCATTGAAGCGGCGCAGGCTGGCGAAGCCGGCGGCCATCGCCACATCGGTGACCGGCAGCGTGGTTTCGGTGAGCAGCTGCTTGGCAAACAGCAGGCGGCGCGTGGCATTGACCTGCGTCGGCGTCGCGCCCAACTGGTCGACGAACACACGGCGCAACTGGCGTTCGCCGAGGCCGATACGATTGGCCACGTCGGACAGCGGCGCATCATCCAGCGCACCGTCGTCGATCAGTCGTAGCGCCTGTGCCAGTATCGAGTCACCGCGTTGGCGGTCCGGATCGCCGGGCGAAAGCTCGGGCCGGCAGCGCAGGCAGGGCCGGTAGCCCGCGCTTTCCGCCTGCGCCGCATGGCGGTAGTAGCGCACGTTTTCGCGCCTTGGTGCCGGCGCGGGACAAATCGGGCGGCAGTAGATGCCGGTGCTGCTGACCGCCGTGAAAAACAGGCCGTCGAAGCGCGGATCGCGGCTGAGTCGTGCCTTTTCGCACACGGCGTCGTCCAGCGATGACGTTGGGATGGTGGCGGCGATGTGCGATTCCATGGTGCCAGACTAGCACCGCACCGGCCCGCAAACTCGCCGTTTTCGGACATGGATGCCGCCGGGCAGGATGGCCCATCCCGATACATCTGATCGATGTTGCGCATAGCCCGCTCCGGGACGTTTGGCACGGCCTGTTTGCGGAATCACGCGGCAGACTGACGGCTTTCCGCGTGGAGCGCGACCATGTCGACCCAGCAACGCCTTGCCGCCGCCGTCTTTGCCGCCAGCGCGGTGGTTTCAGGGATCGCCAGTGGCAGCAACCTGAATACCGCCGATGCCCGCTGCGCGGTGTGGGAGCGCGAGCTGAGCTTTGCGCGGAGCGTCGCAGAACACGACCGCAAGGCCTTTGCCGCACACGTGGATGCGAACGCCATCTTCAGCGCCGAGAGCAATGATCCGCAGGTCGGTCGCGATGCCGTGCTGGCGCGCTGGGACGGCTTGATCAGCGGCAGCCGCATCCTGCTCCAGTGGTATCCACGACAGGTGGTTGTCGGCGGCGATGGCGACATGGCCGTGTCCAGCGGCCCGGCGCTGTACGAGTTCGTTGCGCCACAACCCGGGCAGCCCGACTATTTGATCGGCGGCTTCCATTCCGTATGGCGCAAGGCGGAAGACGGCATCTGGCGCGTCATGTTCGACGATGGCGTGGAGCCGAAAATCGCCGGTGAATCCGATATCGAGGCCTTCCGCAGCGGACGCCGGGAGGCCTGTCCCTTCCAATAGCCAGCGCCGTTTCGGTCGATGCCGTTTGCGGCGCATGACCCCCGAGCGCTGCATCCTGCGCATGTCATGAATGTCACCCCATACAGTGAGATTCCCATGTCGCGTCATATGTTTCTGTTCGCCGCCGCCGTGTTTGGCGCCGGCCTGGTTGGCAGCACATCGAGCCACGCCCTCGGCAGCCCCGACCCTGCATTCCAGGCAGGCGGCTTCCGTTTCGACAACTTCGAGGACGAGTACGGCCTCGGCTATGTTCCGGATACGGTGTCGCCGCGGCTGGTCGTGCGGCCGATGTCGTCGGCGACCTTCACCGTCGTCAGTTCCATTTACGACATCGACATGACCGGCAGCTTCCGTCTGGGCTTGGCGCGGTACCACCTGGATGGCAGTCCGGATACCAGCTTCAACACCGGGTTTGGGGTCGGCGGACTCGCCATGCAGGGCTATCCGGCACGCGGTGACCGCTTCTATCCCGGCGAGGCGGTGTACGAAGGGATCGCGGGGCGACTGCTGGTGGCCGGTAGCGTGAAGAACGCGGACAACCCGGCCGATCACGACACGGTGCTCTGCCGCCTGACCGCCTCCGGATCGTGGGATGTCAGCTGGGCCGCCGATGCCACGCCTGCCGGCTGCCGTCGGCTGCCCGCGCTGTCCGACGGCAGCAGCCTGCAATACGCCTACGTGGTTGCGGATGGCGTCGGCGGCGCCTACGTGGCCGCATCGGTGGGCAATATCGTCCGCATCCAGCATCTCGACGAGAATGGCGACATCGACGTGGGCTATGGCATTGGCGGCGTGTTTACCGCCCAGGCGCCGGCTGCGGTGGCTACGACGATCTCCGATCTGATCGTGGACAACGCTGGCCGACTGGTTGTTCTTGGTGACGCCACGCCGGTGGACGACGGCAATGGCAGCAACTTCGACTGGTACGTGCTTCGCGTGACCAGCGACGGTGCGGAGGATCAAACCTTCGGCTCCCTGAACGGCTATCGCAAGATCGGTTTCGACCTCGGCGGCGTTGCCAACCGTTACGACTGGTCGTCACGGGTGATCGAGGCGCCGAGCGGCGAGTTGATTGTCGTCGGCAACGCGCAGACCGGCTCCAGCAGCTTCGGCGTCGGCGTGGTGAAGCTGTCCAGCGATGGCGTCAGCATCGATCCGACGTACGGCACAGCGAACACGACGACCTTCGATTACACACAGGTGTCCACCAGCAGCAGTGCCTGGAACGCGGCGCTGCTGCCGGATGGTGGCCTGATGATCGTCGGCAACCACGAGCTGAACTTCGACGACCAGGACCGCGACCCGGCGCTGCTGGTGCTGGATGCGCAGGGCGAACCCGACACGCGTTTCTGGAACAGCGGCGTGAAGGTGTTCCCCATTGACCGCACGTCGGCGCCGGAAACCCATGGCCGCGACTACTGGCAGACGCTGCAGGTCGATGCCGAGCGCGAGCGCGTGATTGTCGCTGGTCGCGCCGAAGGCGGCGTGGACGATGACTGGCAGGGCATGCTCGCCGGCATCGCGCTGCATGACCGCCTGTTCAAGGACGGTATGGAGTCGCCCTGACCTCTGATGCGCCCGTTCTGCGCATGGGCAGGTTATCACCGCAACCAACAGGAGAAAGCAATGACCATTCTTCGTGCCTGGATACGTGGCGCCGCCACCGTGGCGCTGCTGGGTATGGGCAATGTTGCCCTGGCGATGGGCGATCCCGATCCGGATTTCGTCAACGGTGCCTGGCGCTTCGATGATTTCGCCGGTGAGGATGGCGGAGGCACGGTTGCCGAGCGGACCATCGCGCTGAAGGTTCTGCAGAATCCGGGATCCGACCGGTTTTTCGTCGTCTATTCGGTGGATGACGACGACCTGAACCGCTTCCGCCTGGGCGTTGGCCGTTTCAACATGGACGGCAGCCCGCAGGCCGGCTTCGGCACGTCGGGTGCGCCCGGGTTCCTTCTGCTGGGCTGGCCAGGGGTCCAGGATCGCTTCGAGCCAACCGATGCGACACTCAGTGCCGACGGCAAGCTGCTGATTGCCGGGCTGGTCGAGAATCCCGAGAACAACATCCACGACGACGTCGTGGTCTGCCGCCTCAACGTGGCCGGCAATTTCGACGCCAGTTTTGGCGACGGAGGCTGTCGTCGCCTCCCCGCTCTGATCAAGTCACTGGGCGGCACGCCGCAGATTGCGGCGGATCCGGATGGCGGAGCCTATGTGTCTGCGCGGCCATTTGCACAGCCGGATTTCGTCATACAGCACGTGGACAGCAACGGTGATGTCGATATGGGTTTCGGCATTGGCGGCGTCCACACGGTGTACCCGCCGGCGCACAAGTCATACAGCGTGAGAGACATCACACTGCAGCCGGACGGGAAGCTGCTGGTAATCGGCAGCTGGGTTCTCGCGCCGGACAACAACAATGACCAGAACAGCGACTGGTTCGTGCTGCGCGTGCTGCCCGACGGAAACTCCGATGCGCCGTTTGGCGGCAACGATACCGGCTATCGCTCAATCAAGTTCGACCTGGGCGATGCACCGGATCACATGACCGATATTCCGCTCGCCGCGCTGACGGCACCCGGTGGCGACATCATCATCTGCGGCTGGACGCAACTCTCGGGTACGAGTTGGGGCATGGGTGTTCTGCGGCTGTCATCCGATGGTCTGACCATCGATCCGGAATACGGCACCAGCAACGACGGCTTTTTCGCCTTCACCCAAGTGTCGCTCTCAAGCCGTTGCGCCGACATGGCCCTGATGGACGATGGTGGCCTGTTCATTGCCGGCCTGCACGCCTACAACCTCCTTGCCGACGTCGACCCCGCCATGCTGGTGCTGGATGCCAATGGTGATCTCGACACGCGCTTCTGGAAGGTGGGAGCGACTGCGCTGCATGTCGATCGCAGCGAACTGCCCGGCGACACCGGTACCGACTGGTTTCGCTCACTGCACTACGACGCCGAACGTGAGCGCATCCTGCTGGTTGGCGAGTCCGAAGGCGACAGCAGTGACCTGGTCGACGGCATGATGCACTCGGTTGCCCTTCATGACCGCCTGTTCAAGGACGGTCTCGAGGACCAGTAGCGCCCGGTTCCTGTGGCCGGGAAGGGATGCCCGGCCGCAGGATTGTTTCAGCCGCGGCGTGTGCCGTAGCTGTCGCTGATACGCAGTTTGAGCGGCTTTTCCTTCTTCGGGGCTTTCGGCTGCTTCTGCTGCAGGAAGAAGCGATACAGCACCGGAATCACGAACAGGGTCAGCACGCTGGAAAAAGCGAGTCCCCAGACGATGCTCGATGCCACCGGTCCCCACAGCAGCGACTTGCCGCCGAGGCCGAAGGCCAGTGAAGCCAGACCAGCGATGGTGGTGCCGGTGGTCATCAATACGGCGATCACGCGGCGGCGCGCCGCGTAGATCGTGGCGTGCAGCGTGCGCATGCCAGCAAGACGGCGATCATTCGCTGCGCTGATCAGCACGATGGCCGCGTTCACCGAAATGCCGGTCAATGCGATCACCCCATACAGCGTGTACAGCGACAGCGGGTTGCGCGAGATCACCAGGCCCAATGTCACGCCGGTGAAGGCCAGCGGCACGGTCACCAGAATCAGCAGCGGCTGGAAGTAGCTGCGGAACTGCGCGGCCAAAATCAGGTAGATCAGTCCGAGACCAAGCAGGAACAGTGGACCCATCGCGTTGAGTGACTCGTTGATGTCGTCGAGCTGGCCGGAGAAATCGAGATCCGAGGTAGGGAAGCGATCGCGGACCTTCTCCCACTCGGCTTTCAGCTCGTCGTTGGCGGCAGCGGTGTTGTTCGCTTCCAGATCAAGGTCGGCTTCGACGGTGATCGCGCGGCGCAGATTCCAGTGACGGACCAGGCCAGGGCTCTTGCCTTCCTCGGCATGCACCAGCGTGCCCAGCGGGACGCTGCCGCCGCCCGGAATCGCCACCGGATCGTCGAGCAGTGCACGCACGTTGCCCACGCTGTCGCGTGCCGAGCGCACGCGCAGCTCCATCTTTTCGCCGCGGTCGCGCAGGTCGGCGATGATTTCACCGTCCACGTGCAGGCCAATCAGGCGCGCCACCTGGCCCGGATCGAGGCCGGCATTGCGCGCGGCATCGACGTCGATGGTCAGCGCCAGCTCGTTGCGACCGGGCACGTCGTCATCGGTGACGTCCTTGCTGCCCTTTATGCGGCCGACGATGCGCTTCATCTCGTCGGCGGCGGCGCGCAGCTCCGCCGGGTCATCCGAACGCACCTTCACGCTGATCGGCTTGCCGGTGGGCGGCCCGCCGGAGAGTTCGAGGAAGGAAATCTCACCCGGCCCTGGCGTGGCCGAAACGTCCGGTCGCATCTCGTTGATGATCTCCTCCAGCCGGCGCATGTCGGCACGGCCCGGATTCAGCGACACGGCGATCTGTCCGTACTGATCACCGTAGAGCGGCTCCACGTCGGTGAACTTGATGCCGGCCAGCGATGTGACCGAGCGCGCTTCGCCCTCGCGCAGGTGCGCGCGCACGCGCTGCTCAACCACCATGGTCTGCCGCAGCGTGTCCTCGATGGATGCCTTCGCCGGCATGTCCACGTTGACGTAGAACAGGCGGATCGGATCGAAGGCGAAGAACTGGAACTTCACCATCCCCGATGCCAGCGCCCCGCAGGAGGCGATGAAAAGGAAGAACGCGAGCAGCAGATAGCGACCGGGACGGCGCATCACGTGGATCAGTGCGCGGGTGTATCCGGTGCGGACGTGGTGCGTCCAGCGTTCGCGAATCGCCTGCGTGCGGCTCTTCGACAGGGCCGAACCGCCCATGCTGCTGACGTGCGCCGGCAGCATCCAGAATGCTTCGACCAGGCTGACCGCAAGGCCCACCGTCACCACGAAGGGAATGATGAACATGAACTTGCCGACGATGCCGGGCAGCAGCATCAGCGGCATGAAGGCAGCAATGGTGGTGCTGACCGCGGCGATCACCGGCAGACCGACTTCCTGCAGCGATTCCATCGCCGCATCGATGCCGCGCATGCCTCGTTGCATTCGGAAATACATGGCCTCGACCACGACCACGGCGTCATCGACCAGCATGCCTAACACGATGACGATGCCCAGCAGCACCGACACGTTCAGCGTGGAACCATAGCCTTGCAGGAACCAGAAGGTGCCGCTTACCGAGAACACCACGCCGAGGCTGACCATCAGCGCGATTCTCGAACCGAGAAAGCCCCAGCACACGGCCAGCACCAGGATCAGGCCGA
>JAGRJX010000222.1 GCA_020442545.1 Lysobacterales bacterium | reverse complement strand
ATGCACGAGGTCGGCTTCATCAGCGCCGCCGAGCTGGCGCAGGCACAGGCCGAAGCCAACCACGCGCATCCGCACGAACCACCGGTGGAACTGGACGCGCCGTACGCGGCCGAGATCGCCCGCCAGGCGGCCGTGGACCGCTACGGCGCCGGCGCCATGACCGACGGCTACCATTACGTGACGACGCTGCAATCGCGCAATCAGGAAGCCGCCAACCAGGCGATCCGCAAGGCTTTGCTGGATTATGATCGACGCCATGGCTGGCGCGGTGCGGAAGCGCGGGTTGATCTCGCCAGCGCCGCATCACCGGCCGACTGGGCCAAGTCGCTGCGGCCGTTCAGCACCATTTCCGGGCTGACGCCAGGGCTGGTGACCCAGATTGACGCCGATACGGCCACCGTCTACCTCGAGGACGGCCAGAGCATCGTGCTGGACGCCGGGGCGATGACGTGGGCGGCACCCTACAAGTCGGAAAACTCGCGCGGTCCAAGGCCGAAGTCACCGGGCGACATCCTCTCCAGCGGCGATGTGGTCCGCGTCACCCGCAACGACGACGGCGCGTGGATGCTGGCGCAACTGCCCAAGGCGCAGGGCGCGATCGTGTCCCTGGCGCCGGAAGACGGCGCCATTCTCGCGCTCAGCGGTGGCTTCAGCTTTGCGATCAACAAGTTCAACCGCGCCACCCAGGCCAAGCGGCAGCCTGGCTCCAGCTTCAAGCCCTTCGTTTACGCGGCGGCGTTCGATCACGGCTTCAACCCGGCTTCGATCGTGCTCGACGCGCCCGTCGTGTTTCACAACCGGACCACTGGCGAGACCTGGCAGCCGCAGAACGACAACGCCGACTTCGCCGGGCCGATGCGCCTTCGGGAAGCGATGGTGACCTCGCGCAACCTGGTGTCCGTGCGCCTGCTGGATGCCATCGGCATTGACTACGCGCGCAACTACATCCAGCGCTTCGGCTTCGAGCCGGAAAGCCTCCCGCCCAACCTGTCCATGGCTTTGGGCACCGCCGCCCTGGCACCGCTGGAAGTGGCGCGCGGCTATGCCGTATTTGCCAACGGCGGCTACCGCGTCGATCCCTACCTGGTGCGCGAGGTCCGCGACCGCAGCGGCACGGTAGTGCAATACACCCATGTCCCGACGGTCTGCGCCGACTGCCCGGAACGCCTCGCTGCCACCAGCGCCTCGTCAATCCCGGCTGTCGGCGAAGGCGGCTTTGACCTGAGTATCGGCGGCAACCGGCAGTCATCGAGCGCGTCGGCACGCAGGGACGAGATGGGCCCCCCGGCAGTTCTGCTGGCGCCGGAAGTCGTGGACCGGCGCACCACCTGGCTGATCAGTTCGCTGATGCGCGACGTGGTCCGTCGCGGCACCGGCAGGCGCGCGATGGCGCTGGGTCGCCGCGACCTCGGTGGCAAGACCGGCACCACCAACGATCATCGCGATGCCTGGTTCTCCGGTTTTGGCGGCGGCATCGTCACCACCGCCTGGGTCGGCATGGACGACTTTTCCTCCCTTGGTCGCGGCGAGTTTGGCTCGGCCGCCGCGCTGCCGATGTGGATGTCGTACATGGGCACGGTGCTCGAAGGCGTCGAAGAGGTGCTGCCGCCCATGCCGCCAGGCGTGGTCACGGCGCTGATCGATCCGCAGAGCGGCCTGCTGGCCGCCCCCGGCAGTGACAACGCCATCAGCGAGAGCTTCAAGCGCGAGGACATTACCCGTCTGCGCAACCGCAGCCTCGACACCGCCGCACACACCACCGAACAGCAGGCCTTCGATATCTTCTGACGACCGAGGACTTGCCCAGGGCGCGCAATCCGGCGCCGATTGCGCTACAAGTTGAGGGACGGTCGGGCCGACGCGGCCGGCCGCGGCCACGCGCCGTCACAGGGAAGCCGCCATGCACCACGCACAGCAGCACGCCGAGACACGAACCCGCGAACGCCGCCGCCGGCTTGCGGTGGAGGCCGCACGCTGGATGGCCGAGTCCGGACAGCGCGACTTTGCCCAGGCCAAGCGCAAGGCCGCCGAACGCCTGGGCATACTCGAAGATGCGTCACTGCCGCGGAATCGCGAGATCCAGGAAGCCCTGCTCGAACACCAGCGACTGTTCCAGGGCGACGAACAGCCGCAGGCGCTGGCCGAACGCCGCGAGGCCGCCCTGCACGCCATGCATCTGCTGGCGTCCTTCGAGCCGCGGCTGGTCGGCCCGGTGCTGGAAGGCAGCGCCGACGCGCATTCCGCCGTCAATCTGCACGTCTTCAGCGATGACCCGCAGGCGCTGGACTGGTTCCTGAGCGAACACGGCATCCCGTTCGACAGCGGCAGCCATCGCTATCGCGCCAATGCGGACGCCGAAATCGAGGTGCCGACAGTCAGCTTCACGGCCGACGGCATCCACTTCGAGTTGAGCCTGTTCCCGCTGGATGGCCTGCGCCAGTCGCCGCTGGATCGCATCGACCGCCGGCCCATGCAACGCGCCGCTCTCGCCCAGTTGCAGGAACTGCTCGACGCAAGCTGACGCCGCTCCCGGTCCACCTGTCTTCGTAGCCAATGCCGGGGCGCAGTACTGCGGGACACCACAACACAAGCGCGGGCGCTGACTGGCCACATCGACGGTCGCGTGCAGGCGACAGGAGCCTCAGCCGCGATATCAACGCCGAAGCCCTGTTCGCGATGGGCAACCGGCGGCATCGGTTGTAGATACTCTCCATACACGTCACAGGAGTGAAAACTTGTCCCATCTCGAATCATTGATCGCGGAATACCTGGAGTGGCAAGGCTTTTTGATCCGCCGCAACACCAAGGTCGGAAAGCTTGGCCATGGCGGCTGGGAAATGGAGCTCGACATCGTCGGCTACGATCCTCAAACCGGCGCCCTGCTGCACTACGAGCCGTCGATCGATGCACACAGCTGGACAACGCGCGAAACCAGGTATCAGAAGAAGTTCGGCGCTGGCGAGAAGTACATCCTCAAAGAGATGTTCCCGTGGGTACCCGTCAGTACGCGCGTGCGTCAGATTGCGATTTTCGTCAGCCATCCTAAGGGGCGCGATGAAATTGCTGGTGGGGAAATCATGTCGGTAGATGAGTTGATGCGGGAAATTCGCGACAAGATCGTGTCGCAAGGGGTCATGGCACGCGCAGCGATTTCGGAGCAGTTCCCGTTGCTGCGAACTATCCAGCTCGCCGAATGCGGCTACTACAAGGCACTGCGCTGACCATCTAGCATTATCGTCTCAACGCCGCGATGCGCGCACGGCGCAACGCGGCACCGATGGCTTCGCCGCCGATTTCGGACAGCGGGCGGCCGCCGAAATCGAGGTCGCGGGCGTTGATGGCGAGCATCGCGTCGAGAGCGGCAACGAGCCTCGTGCCCTGCGGGTAGTCGCTGTCGGCAAGGCCCTTGCGACCGCGCTTGTCTGCCTCGCAAACGACGGCCATGTCGCGGATCAGCTGCGGGTTGCGCAAGCCATCGCAGCGGGCGATCAGGTCGTGCAGTGTGGATGGCTTGAGTTCGTCGATACGATGGATGTTGAGATGCTCGCGACACACAGCGCGAGCCAGCTTGCGGTAGTCGGTCGGCACCTTCAGGCGCTGGCACAGCGCATCCAGCGGCTTCAGGCCACGCTGTTCGTGGAGGACATGACGCGGCAGCTCCGCTTCGGGCGTCAGCGCCTTGCCCAGATCGTGCGTGAGTGCGCCGAAGCCGATCATGGCGTTGCCGGGAGCGAGCCTTGCAGCCTGCGCCATCACCAGTTCGATGTGGATGCCGGTATCGACCTCGGGATGGAATTCGGCGCGTTGCGGCACGCCGTACAGCGCATCAACCTCGGGCAGTATCCGCACCAGCGCGCCGACTTCGCGCAGGCACTGGACGAAGGCCTGCGGCGCAGCTTCGGTCAGCGCGCGCGACAGCTCCTTCCACACGCGCTCCGGCACCAGATGATCCACTTCACCATCAGCCACCATGCCCCGCATGAGTTCGGCGGTGTCGGGATGCAGGCGGAAGCCCAGCGGCGCGAAGCGGGCCAGGAAGCGCGCCGCGCGAAGGATGCGCACCGGGTCCTCGGCAAAGGCGTCGGAAACGTGCCGCAGCCAGCGCTGCTCGATGTCCTGCTGACCGCCGTAGGGATCGATGACGTTGCCGTCGCCGTCCTCGGCCATGGCGTTGATGGTGAAGTCGCGACGGGCCAGATCCTGTTCCAGCGTCACCGACGGATCGGCATCGACCACGAAACCGCGATAGCCGCGACCCGCCTTGCGCTCGCTGCGCGCCAGCGCGTATTCCTCGCCGCTGTCGGGATGCAGGAAAACCGGGAAGTCACGGCCAATCGCCTTGAATCCGAGCGACGCCATCTCGTCCTGCGTGGCGCCGACGACAACGTGGTCGATGTCACCGGATGAGCAACCGAGCAGACGGTCGCGCACGCAGCCGCCGACTCGATAGACCTTCATGAGGACGCCGCCGTCATCGTGGCCGGCGGTCGCTGTCCAGTCGACGCTGGCGCGATGAGCGCGCCACGATGGCGTCGACAAAATCCACCGGGTCGCGCGGCGTGATACCGAGCCGGAACAAGCCGTCGACGCCGCCGACGGAATCAGTCTGCAGGCTCTTGTAGTTGTCGCCGGAGAATGGCTTGCCGGGCACGAAGTCACAGCAGAATGCCTGCAGTCGCGCCAGCGCGTCCGGCAACGATATCACCAGACGGCGACGATGCAGCGACTTCGCGGTCTGCTTCACGATGTCGCGCAGACTGAGCACGCGCGGTCCGTACAGTTCGTAGTTCTGACCGACGCTGTCCGCGCGCGCCAACGCACGCGCGAAAGCCTCGACGACATCGCCAACGTAGACCGGTGCGAACTTGGTGTCGGCGCAGGCCAGCGGGAGGCAGGGTAGCGGACGAAGCAGGCCGGCGAAGCGGTTGAAGAGGCCATCGCCGGGACCAAAAATCACCGAGGGCTGGAAAATCGTCCAGTCGAGCCCGGATGCCTTGACCCGTGCCTCCGCCTCGCCGCGGGTACGCAGGTAGTGACTCTTGCCGCGGCCGGCATTGAGCGCGCTCATCTGCAGCAGGCGCGGAACGCCGGCCGCCTTCGCGGCAGCGATCACGTTGGCAGTCAGGTCAACGTGGGCGCGCTCGAAACCGTGGCCATCGCGGCCTTTCTCGTTGAGGATGCCGACCAGGTTGATGACCGCGTCCGCACCGCGCATCGCGGCGGTCAACGCGTCGCGGTCGTAGACGTCCAGCGAACGCCAGGTAACGCCCGGCGTGCGCAGCAGGGTGTGGTGACGGTCGAGACAGCGGCTCAGCGCGAGGATGCGGTGGCCATCGGTGCGCAGTCGCGGCAGCAGATGCTGCCCCACAAAGCCGCTTGCGCCCAGCACCACGATGTCGAGCGCCTTCATGGCGTTGCTCCTTGGGGGTTCGATTCGGTCAGGGCGGTGGCATCGCCGCCGGCTGCGGCGGCGCAGATCACCGCCTTGCGAGCCGCAGGCTTGCCGAGCAGACGTGCGGTCACCGGCAGCACGTCGCCATTCAGCCGCCAGTCGTAGATCACGCTGAACGCGAACACGCGGGCCACGTAGTCGCGGGTTTCGTAGTACGGGATGGTTTCGATCCAAAGCGCGGGATCGTCGATCCGGCGTTCGCTGCGCCAGCGTAGGGCCGGCGTCGGTCCCGCGTTGTACGCCGCCGTCGCCACCATCGGCTGCTGCTGGAAGGCGTCCAGCTCGCTCTTGAGGTGCTCGGTGCCGAGCACGATGTTGGTTTCGGGCTGGTACAAGGTATCCGAGCCGCTCCAGGTCACACCCAACTGCTTTGCGACGCGACGGCCGACCACCGGCAGCAGCTGCATCAGGCCACGCGCGTTGGCTGCGGAGCGTGCATCCGGCATCCAGGCGCTCTCCGAGCGGATCAGCGCGGCCACCCAGGCGGGATCGAGGCCGCGACGACCGGCTTCTGCGCGCAGGTGCGCGTCATGCGCCATCGGAAAACGCAGCTCGTAGTAACGCAGGTCATCGCCATTGCTGAGGTAGAACACGGCGCGGTCATGCCAGCCGGCATCGTCGGCGATGCGCACCGCCACGCGCCGGTCCTGGTCCGGCAGCGCGCGCAGTGCCTGCGCCCACTCGCGCCGCGCCCAGCTCAGACGGTCGATGCCGTAGAGCAGCAGGGCCCGCTGCACGCCGGGGATAGCCGCCACGCGCACACGATCCGCCGCATCATCGGGTGTGGGCAGTGGGCAGATCGTGTACGGCTGATCAAGGCGATCCGCGGCGAGAAAACCGTAGATGTCAGGGCGCGTGGCCAGCTCGGCCAGTGCGGCATCGGCTTCCGCCTTGCGGCCAAGCCGGTCCAGAAGGTGCGCGGCCATGTAGCGCCAGCGCGTCTCGGCGCCAAGGGTCGGCGGCATCGCTCTGATGCGCTTCAAGGCACCGGCCAGATCGTTCCGGTTCAGGGCCTCGCGCACTGCCCAGGCATGAAGCTGGTCATTCCAGCTCTCGATGGGGACCGCGTCCAGTCGGCGTGCTGCTTCCGGCAGATAGGAAACCGCGCTCCAAAGCGCGATCTCTCGCAACACCAGGCCACGCTCCTGGCGACTGAACTTCATGGCCTGCGCGATACGCGGCAACAGTGCTTCGGCATGTCCCGGGTCGCGGCGCGCCAGCCGCGTCAGACCCAGCTGGGCGACGGCCCGCGCCATCGGCAGCGCCGGCCATTGCACGGCGGCCGGGCCAGGCTTGTCGAGATAGGCGGCGTAGGCCTTGATCTTGCCGCCGACGCTACCCGGTAGCGCACGCGCCAGGAACCGCATCAAGCCGGTGTTGCCTTCCTCGGCGGCCAGCCCGATGCGCTCCAGACGCAGGTCGGTATCGAGCCAACCCTGCGCCTTCAACGTGGCAAACACCGGGTCGCAGGCATCCGGCATGGAATGGCCGTGGCGCCAGGCCCCGGCCATGGCCTTGAGCAGGCCGTCATTGATGCCAAGCTGGGCACGCGCCATCAGCGAATGGCAGTGCATGGCCGGGTCCTCGTCACCAGCGTAGTCGGTCCGGAACTGCGCCCAGTTGCCGCGCTTTGCCTGGATCGAAAGCCAGGAACGACGCAGGTCGGCCGCCACGGGGAGATCGCCGTACTGTTGCAGGAAGGCATGAAACTCGGCCGGTGTGGCGCTGGCCAGTCGGCGACGCAGCGCCGCGTACGCGAGATAGCCGGCCAGCGGGTGCGATGCCAGCGCCCGGCGAGCGGCGTCTGCCGCCGGCTGCGGACCGCTTTCGACCAGCTTGAGCGCGGTCTCGAACGCGGCAGGGTTCGACGGTCCCGGCGTGCCGCCCGCGGCCGCAACCGGTGCCATCAGCGCGAGGGACCATGAAGCGGCCTGAAAGGCGGCCAGCCAGCGCTGGCGACGGGGCGTTCTGGTCGTGGGATGGGATGTGGCTTGCCGCAGGAAAGCGGCGCGTGCTGACATGGCGCTCTTTGACATACCGGAATTGTAGCCGATGCCGCCAACCTTCCCACCGCTTGCGACCGCCAGAATCCATGCATCGAGCGCGCTCTTCAGATGAGCGCCGACCTGCCCGGCAACCTGTTGATGTACTTGACGCTGGGCGCCTGCGCCGGTCTGCTGGCGGGGCTGCTCGGCATCGGTGGCGGGCTGGTGATCGTGGCAGTGCTGCTGTGGCTTTTGCCGCTGTCGGGCGTGCCGGCCGAATACGCCATGCATGCTGCGCTGGCCACATCGCTGGCCAGCATCCTGTTCACCGCTGCGGCTTCGGCGCACGCGCACCATCGGCGCGGCAGCGTGCTGTGGCCGAGCGTATGGCGTCTGGTACCCGGGCTCCTGCTCGGCGCGGCGCTGGGCGCGCTGGCGGCAACCGCACTGTCCGGCGAAACCCTGCGCTGGCTGGTGGCCGGCTACTGTGTGCTCGCGGCTCTTCAGATGCTGCTGGGACGCGTGGCGGCAGACGATGGCCGCCCGGACGCGCCACGTTCACCCCTGCTGATGTTGGCAGGCGGCCTGATCGGCGCGCTGTCGGCCATTGTCGGCATCGGTGGCGGCAGCCTCACGGTGCCGCTTCTGCTTCGCCTCGGGGTGGCGCCAGTGCGCGCGGTGGGAACCTCCAGCGCCTGCGGTGTGGCCATTGCCGCATCCAGCGCGGTCAGCTACGCGTGCTTTGGCCCTTCGGGTGCGCTGCCTTCCGGCGGGATCGGCTACGTCTATCTCCCGGCGGCGGCAAGCATTGCTGCCGCATCAATGCTGGCCGCGCCCTGGGGCACGCGTCTGGCGCATGCCCTGAGTGGCGTGGCACTGAGCCGCGTGTTCGCGATGTTCCTGCTGATCGTCGGGGTGTCGCTGGCGCTGCGATGATCGCTACCGGGCCGCCTCTGCGGCTGCCTCGCCGGTCGCATCGTCTGCTGCGGGATCACTGCCGGTAGCGTGCTGCCCGGTCTGTGCCGCCGGCATGTCAACGCCGGCATCAGCCAGCATCTGGCGCGCACTGCGGGTCAGAAAATGGTCCTCTCCGCGCGCGGCATTCTTCTTGATCACGTCTTTCAGCATGGCAATGCCGCGATCCCGGTCGCCGTGTTCGACCAGCGCCATGCCAAAACTGAGCTGAGCCTGCAGGGTCGCCGGATGATCCACGCCATTCACCCGGCGAAGGCCGGACAACGACCGCTGGTGGAGCGGCATCGCTTCGGCCACGTTGCCTTCGTTCTCCAGCGTCAATGCCAGGTTGTCCATGGTCGTCAGCGTGTAGTGGTTGTCTTCGCCGAACAGGCGCAGCTGGCGCTCCAGGTTTTCGCGGTACAGGGGCTCGGCTTCCGCATAGCGCTGCAATGCCCGCAATGTACCGGCCAGGTTGTTGCGCGCATGCGTGGTGCGCTGGTCATCAGCGCCGTAGACCGCCTCGCGCAGTTCCAGGTTGCGGCGCTGCGCGTCCAGCGCCTCCTGACGCATGGCCGCCGCGCGGGCCTCGTCGTCGGTTTCGTCCGCAAGATAGACGAGCAACGTTGCGTAGTTGTTGAGCGCCGTCAGGCTGACCGGATGACGCTCGCCCAGCGCCGGCACGGCACGCCGGTACAGGTCCTTCATCTGTGCGGTGGTCTCGCTAATCGGCTGCAGCGGGACCACCGCTTCGTTGACCTCGTTCTCGGTTTCCAGCGACAGCGCGCTGCTCGGTCCGGTGGCCTGCCGGCGCAGCGCCAGCGCCTCGCGGAGCAGGCCGATCGCGGTCTTCTGTTCGGCAAGTCCCGCATAGCTGCGACCCAGCGTTTCCAGCAGGGCCGCGCGCACCAGCGGCTGCTCGGGGAAGGCATCGCGGGCCTTTGCCGTGGCCTTCTCCAGTATGTCCACCACCCGCACCTCACGGCCACCCACCCGCGGGTCCGGTGCGGAGAGCATCTCCAGCAGAAAGTCATTGATCGCCTTGGCCTGATTCGCCGCCATCTCGGCCTGGGCGTGCGCCTGCCGCTCGTCGCGCCAGGCATCGACCACGAACCAGACCGACACACCAATACCAAGCAGCAGCAGCGCGGCAAAGGCCGATTCCAGCCGGTGCCGGCCGATGAACTTGCGCAGCACATAGCCACGGGTGACTGGACGGGCCTCCACCGGGCGGCCGTCCAGATAGCGCTGCAAATCCGCCGCGAGGTCGGCCGGCGAACCGTAGCGGCGTTCCCGCTCCGGCGCCATCGCGCGCAGCACGATCCAGTCCAGGTCGCTGGACAGGTCGTGCTTCAGCGCGTCCAGCGACAGCCCTCGCGCGGCCGCAATCGCCGCGCCATTGTCGACGTCGGCCAGCTTGCGACTGGGGCGCTTGGCCAGCGTGCTGGCCTCGTCGTGCCACTGGCGCGAGTCGCCCGATGATTCACCGCGCGGCAACACACCAGCCAGGAGCTGGTACAGCACCACGCCTAGCGAATAGACATCGGTTCGGGTATCCACGTCGGCGGCGGCCTGGATCTGCTCGGGGCTCATGTAGACCGGCGTGCCGAGGACCGCACCGGCCAGCGTCCGCTCGCCAGGTGCTGCGGCGGCCAGCTTGGCAATGCCGAAGTCGATCAGCTTGGGCACCGGCGCGCCGCTGCGATCATCGACCAGGATGTTGGACGGCTTGATGTCACGGTGGATGACCCCGCGCTGGTGCGCGTACTGCACGGCACGGCAGACTTCGATGAACAGCCTGATGCGTTGTCGCAGACCGAGCTGCTGCTCATCGCAGTGCCGACGAATGCCCTTCCCCGCGATGTACTCCATCACCATGTACGGGAAACCATCCGGCGTCGCACCGGCCTCGTGAACCTGGGCGATGTTCGGGTGGCTCAGCGTGGCCAGAATCTGTCGCTCTGCCTCAAAACGGGCGAGACTGCCGGCCGAGCCCAGGTCGATGCGCGTGACCTTGATCGCCACCTCGCGCCAGACCGGTTCGGTCTGCTCGGCGCGGTACACCGAACCCATCCCGCCTTCGCCGATGATCTCCTTCAGCCGATAGGGGCCGATGGCCTCCAGCTTCGCAGCCAGCAAGGGTGAGGTGCCGCTGGCTTCGGTCGGGGTCTGGGTGTCGGTCACGCATCGCTCCTCTGCTGACGGCCATTCTGGCCCAGGCGGCGCTCGAGTTCGACCCGTGTTCAGTCGAGAGCGATGCGCAGTTCCGCCGCCACGCCGAGATGATCGGACAGCGGCTCGTTGAGTCGCCAGCGCTGGCTGGCCGTCAGGTCATCGCTGATCAGGATGTGATCGATGGCGCGCCGCGGTCGCCAGCTCGGGAAGGTGGTGATTGGCTGTACCCCCGGCGTCAATCGCGTGCGTGCGTACAGCGGCTGCAGTTCGCGTGCATCCGGCAGACAGTTGAAGTCACCCATCAGCACGGCCCGGGGCGTTCCGGCCAGCAATTCCGACAGAAAGCTGACCTGGGCGATTCGCGCCTGGATACCCAGCGACAGATGGCTGACGACCAGTACCAGTCCGCCCAGCTCATCCCCGAAACGCACCCACAGCGCGCCGCGCCCGGGAATCCGGCCCGGCAGCGGATGGTCGTGGACTTCCACCGGCTCGAAGCGGCTCAGCAGGCCGTTGGCGCTGCCCGCCAGGCGTCCCACGCGCCGGTTCGGCTGATGACGCCAGAACGGCATGCCGGCCTGTTCGGCCAGGTAGTGGGTCTGGTTGAGGAATGACGATCGAAGCGATCCCGGATCCGCTTCCTGCAGGCCGACGATATCGAACGCCGACGCAGCAACGGCGATGCGGTCGAGATTGCCGCGCTTCTCGCGGTGCGGCAGCACCTGGGTCCAGCTGCGCGTCACATAGTCGCGGTAGCGGCGCGTGCTGGCACCGGCCTGGATGTTGAAGCTCAGCAATTTGACGAAACGCGTGTTCATCGCCCGGGTGCTGCCGTGGATCCCCTGCCGCCAGCGGCACGGTCATTGTCGTGAGCCACCGCCGTGGATTGCAAGGATGCCCCGCGCAGTCGGCATTCCGACGGGTGAAATGCACGAAGGCCGCCCGCAGGCGGCCTTCGTCGATCAGCGCAAGTGGGCAACCTATTTCTTGGCGGCAGCGCGCTCGGCGCGCGCCTTGACAATCACCGCATTCAGGGTATCGATCATGTGCTGGAACCCCTTCTTTGAGGCCACCACGCGATACTTCCCGTCAACCACCAGGCTTGGCGTGCCGTCGACCTGCCAGCGAGGCACCTGCTGCTTGCTGCGGCCGATCTTGGCGTTGACGGCAAAGGAGTTCATGGTGCCTTCGAAGACTTTTGGATCAACGCCGTAGTCACCATAGAACGCCGCGATGGCCTTGGCACCACGAATCGGCCGCCGCTCGACGTGCAGCGCCTTGAAGATCGCCTTGTGCGTCTTTTCCAGGATGCCCATCACCTGCGCGGTGTAGAAGGCGCGGGCGTAGTCGTCCCAGGTGCTGCCGAAGGCGGCCGGCAGATACTGGAAGTTCACGTCGGCCGGCATGGTCTTCTTCCAGGCGTCCATGAAGGGCTGGAAGTCGGCACAGTGGGGGCAGGCATAGCTGAACACCTCCACCACCTCGATCTTGTCGCCCGTTTCCAGCGGCGACGCGTTTTCGATCAGGAAGTAATCCTGACCCTCGACGGGCGCGGCAGCTGGCGTCTGGGCATTGCAGGCGGCGGTGCTGAACAGCAGGGCCAACAGGCCGGTCAGGCGCAGGAACATCGGCAATCTCCGTAGGGATGTCGTGAGGACGCCGCCAGCCGGCGGCGCCACGGTCAGCTATGACCTCAGTGCGCGGCGGAGGTTCCCGCGGCCAGCGGCACGGCGCCACTGTCAGCCGCATGGAGGCCCTCGATATAGCTGGCCAGCGACTGGATTTCCTCATCGGTGAGGCGTGCGGCGACGCCGCTCATCACCGCGTTGGCAGCGTCACCTGTACCCCAGACCTGACCATCACGGAACGCCGTCAGCTGCGCCGCCGTGTACTGGGCGTGCTGGCCGGCAAGATGCGGATAGGCAGGCCCCGGGTTGCCGTTGCCGGTAGGGCCATGGCAAGCCGCGCAGGCAGGGATGCCGCGCTCGGCATTGCCGCCGCGATAGATCTGTTCACCGACCTCGTAGAACTTCTTGCCGCTATTGGGACCGCTGCCGATCACGCTCTCGTCGGCAACGCCATTGAGTGCCGTCTTGCCGGAAAAATAGGCGCCGAGGTCGCGCATGTCCTGCTGGCTAAGCGGTGCCGCAAAACCGAGCATGATCGGATTCTGCCTCTCGTTGCTCTTGAACAACGCGAGCATGCGCGCGATGTAGCGCTCGTGCTGGCCAGCCAGCTTGGGGTACTGCGGATCGGCGGCGTTGCCATCCATGCCGTGGCAGGCGGCGCAGACGGCCGCCTTGGCCGCGCCGCGCTCGGCGTCGCCGGGCTGCACCGGGCCCTTGTCATCGCTCAATGCCACGGCCGTGGCGGCCGGCTGGTCGGGCACGGCGCTCACTTCCGCCACGGGTTGATCGCCTTCCTGGGCCTGCGCTGCGGACAGCATGGTCAATGGCGTCGCGACAGCCAGTCCAAGGGCCAGCAGCCCCGCTTTGCGCCGAAAGCTCATACACTTGCTCCGAAAATCCATGATCGCTCCCGAGCCCGGGAACGGATGAAGCGCCGCGAAACCGCTGCGCGAAAAATGCTGCTCGTGAACCGCGAGATTATTCCAGCCGCCCCCTTGGCGGTCAACGAAAGCGCCTGCCAGTAACCATGAATCATGTCCCTCCACCGCCCGATCCCGCCGTGCTGGCACGCCGACCGCTGCAGTACGCCAGCTACCTCAAGAGCGTCCACAACTGGCGCGACCTGCCCGATGAAGGCGGCCTTGAAGTCGCAATTGCCGGCCGCTCGAATGCCGGAAAGTCCAGCGCAATCAATGCCATGGCGGAGCAGACTCGATTGGCGCGCACCAGCAAGACGCCGGGGCGGACGCAGCAGCTGGTGTTCTTCGACCTCGCGCCGGAACGCTATCTGGTGGACCTGCCCGGCTACGGCTATGCCAAGGTGCCCGAAGCCCTGCGCGACCACTGGCGAAAGCTGATCGAGCGCTATTTCCGCGAGCGCCAGTCGCTGTGCGGGCTGATCGTGGTGATGGACTGCCGCCACCCGCTCAAGGACTTCGACCGCAGCATGATCGGCTTTGCCGCCGAGCGCGGCCTGCCCTGCCACGTGCTGCTGACCAAGGCGGACAAGCTCGGGCGCGGGGCGCAGTCGGCAACCCTGGCCAGCGTGAGAAAGCAGCTGAAGACGATGGTGGGTGAGCGAGCCGGCGTGCAGACCTTTTCCGCCATCACGCGGCACGGCGTCGACCAGGCCCGCGCCGTCATCGCCCACTGGCTGTGCTTCGCGGCACCACCGGATCAACCGGCGGGCAAGGAGGCCACGTCCTGACTTGGCATCGCCGGCCTGATGCGCGACCCTTGAAGATGGCAAACGCCACAACAACCGCAAAGGAGACTCGACTGATGGCTGGAAAATTCGCATGCAGCACCGGCAGCGACGGCAAGTTCTATTTTTCACTCAAGGCCGGCAACGGTGAGGTGATCCTCAGCAGTCAGGGCTATGCCGACAAGGGTGGCCGCGACAACGGCATCGACTCGGTGCGCAAGAACGGTGGCGACGCCGGCAACTTCCGCAAGGAAACCGCCAAGGACGGACGCTTCTTCTTCAACCTCGTCGCCGGCAACGGCCAGGTGATCGGCAAGAGCCAGATGTACAAGACCGAGTCCGGCCGCGACAACGGCATCGAGTCGGTCGGCAAGAATGCCGCTGACGCCACGGTGGTCGAGGAAGAGTAAGCCTCGCGGGACTGGGTGAGAGAGTCAGTTGACAGCTTCGCTGTCAGTCAGGAAGTGAGAAAGTGAGGAAAGCGTTGTTTCTGCCATGCCTCTCAGCCCACGAAATGTGCGACTGACTGCTTATCCACCGACTACCCTCAAAACGGCGGCGAACCGCGAGGTCGCCGCCGTTGTTGTTTTCCACCGTTCGATCAGGCGCGATCAAAAATGCCGCTGGCAGTCCAACGCCACGATTGGCGCCCGGATTGGCGTAGCCTCGCGCTTTTCTCACCCCTTACAGGCGGCGAAGCCGTCGACTCACTTACTCACCGCCTGCACAGACAGCGAAGCTGTCGACTAACCCCCTCACTGCTCCGCAATGCGATGACCGCTACGCCCGCCAACACGCTGCCGGAACTGACTATCGGCCCACACCGCATCGCGCCCGGCCTGCTGCTGGCGCCGATGGCCGGCGTAACCGA
>JAGRJX010000221.1 GCA_020442545.1 Lysobacterales bacterium | reverse complement strand
GGAACACCTTGGCGTAGCCGCTTTCGACCAGAGACTTCTGCAGGGCGTCGGCGACCTTGATGTTGCCGGCGACCAGGTGCCCGGTCTCGATCGGCTCGGAACGGCCGAAGTAGTCGCAGCAGCGGCCACCGGCCTCGCGTACCAGCAGCACGCCGGCGGCCACGTCCCAGGGCTTGAGCCCGGCCTCGAAGTAGCCATCGCTGCGGCCGCAGGCGACATAGGCCAGGTCGAGCGCGGCCGAGCCGGTACGACGCACATCCTCGGCGTCGCGCAGCAGTGCCTCGATGGCGTTCAGCTGCGGGCGCAGGTTGGCGCGGTCGCGCGGCGGAAAGCCGGTGGTCAGCATGGCGCCGGCGAGGCCGCTGCGGTTGCTGACCCGGATACGGCGGTCGTTGAGGAAGGCGCCACTGCCGCGCGAGGCGGTAAACAGCTCGTTGCGCAGCGGGTCGAAAATCACGCCGTGCTGCGGCTCGCCGTTGTCGAGCAGGGCGATGGACACGCAGAAGTGCGGGAAACCGCGCAGGTAGTTGCTGGTGCCGTCCAGCGGGTCGATCACCCAGACGTAGCGCGACTGTCCGCGCTGGCCACCTTCCTCGCCGAGGAAGGCATGATCCGGGAAGGCGCGCTTCAGCTCGCGTATGATTTCGGTTTCGGCTTGGGCATCGACTTCGCTTGCGTAGTCCTGCCGGGCCTTCTCCACCACGTTCAGCGACTCCAGGCGGCTCATCTGGCGCAGGATCAGGTTTCCGGCCTGACGCGCGGCCTTGACCATGAGGGTGACGGCTGGCTTTTGCATGCGGTTAGCGACTCCTCACGGCCCTGGAGTGGAAGTGGTGTCGGTTTGGAAAGAAAACGCCGCCCGTGTCGGACGGCGGCAGGCGCGTAAGGTACCAGAATGTCGGAGAAAACGCCCGGAAACCCGGTCTTGAGCAAAGCCGGTTGCGCACCCGATCTGCGCGCTGTGCTGGCGCGGGTTCGCGTGGTGCTGGTGGCGCCTTCGCATCCCGGCAATATCGGTGCGGCGGCGCGGGCCATGCGCGTCATGGGGCTGTCGAAGCTGGTGCTGGTGCAGCCCCAGCGTTTTCCCGACCCGGAAGCGTCGGCGCGGGCGGCGGGCGCGGATGGACTGCTGGAGACCGCCCAAGTGTGCGAAACGCTGGACGAGGCGCTGCAAGGCTGCGTGCTGACGCTGGGCTGCACCGCGCGCCAGCGCGGTGTGCCGCTGCCGGAGCTGACGCCGCAAGCGGGTGCCCGTCGCCTGCTGGCAGCCAGCGGTGAGGGCGATGTCGCGCTGCTGTTTGGTCGCGAAAGCAGCGGGCTGGAAAACCGTGAGCTGCAGCGCTGCCAGGCCGCCGTGCACATCGCTACCCAGCCGGTGTTCGGTTCGCTGAACCTTGGCGCGGCCGTGCAGTTGCTCTGCTACGAGCTGCGCATGGCGGTGCTGTCCGGGGGCGAAGAGGCCGGTGTCGACGCCGTTGACCGCCGCGAGGATCCGCCGGCCACCCACGACGAGCTGGAGGGCTTCTTCGGTCACCTTGCGCAAACCCTGGAGGAGATCGAGTTCCACAAGGGACGCGGCAGCGGAACCGTCATGGCCCGGTTGCGCCGCCTGTTCCTGCGCGCTGAGCTCGATCAGCGCGAGGTGCGCATCCTGCGCGGCATACTGGCGGACACTCGGCGTGCGGCCGCGCGAGATGACGGCGGGCACGAGTGACGGCCAGGGCATTCAGCATGACGCGTCGTGGTCGGTTACGCTATCCGCACTCAGCTCGGGTGAGTGCCTTGCACAGGTGTCGCTTGCAAATCGTTGGAATTCGTCATTTCGGCGCTACGGGCGGGTTGATCGCCATGGCGGGCCTTGCCCGCTGTCGACGCCTCCTGCTGCTCCTGATCGTTGGCGCGGGGTTTCTGGCAGCATTTCCAGTTGCCGCGCAGCGCGATCACGAAGATATTCTGGTGCTTGGCCGGGTCAGTGACGACCCGAAGAACCACTATGCCCAGCTGAAGCCGCTGCTCGATTACGTGGTGCCGCGCATGCACGACGTGGGGATCCGCGAAGGCCGCATCCTGATGGCTCGTGATGTCCAGCAGATGACCAGCTATCTGCGCCGCGGTCGCGTGGACTGGATATCCGAAACCGCGTCTTCGGCGCTGACCTATGTCGAACGCGGGGGCGGGCGCATGCTGGTGCTTACCGAACGCTCCGGCGTCGACCATTACCACACCGTTTTCTTTGCCCGCCGCGATGCCGGTATCGGCAGCCTCGACGAGCTTCGCGGGCACAGCATTGCCTTCCAGAATCCGTTCTCGACCAGCGCCTACGTCGCGCCCGCCTACCAGATACTCGAAGCCGGGCTGAAGCTCGAGGTGCTGTTGTCCCCCCAGGATCGGCCGGGCACGGACAGCGTCGGCTACGTCTTCGCACAAAGTGAAGGCAATGTCGCCACCTGGGTCCACAAGGGGCTCGCTGATGCCGGCGCCTTCAGCAATCTCGACTGGGATGATCTGGATCGTCTGCCTGCCCACGTCAAGCAGGACCTCGCCATATTCGAGACCGGCGAGACTTACCCCAGAGGCGTGGAGGTTGTTCGCGGCGACCTGCCCCGGGTGGTTTCCCGACGTTTGCGCGAGATACTGCTGGAAGCAAGCAATGATCCGGATGCCGCCGAACCGCTGGCGAAGTTTTTCCGCACCACGCGCTTTCTGCCCATGAACCCTGATGCCGAGGACGGGCTCCGTCGCCTGAGCATTGCCGCTCGCCGTGTCCACGAGGAGCTCGAATGAAGGAACCACTGATCCACCTGTCGCCACCGTCACCGCTCTCCCGCCGTGCGAACCGAAGCGCCGTCGGCGAAGGTGTACGTCCGTACAGTGAGGCGGCGGCGCGAAGAATCGGCGGCCCCAACATGCTGATTTCAAGGACAGGGTGATGCCTCAGAGGCCCGCCAGCCGCCCCCCCGCGTCTTGCCAATGCGGACGCATTGCCCGCGTCACGCGATGCGACTGGCAAACCTCTGGGGCATCAAGACGGCGGTGACAGTCGGGTCGGTGGTTCCTGGATGCGCGCCGGGCTGCACACCCACTTTCTGATCGGCATGCTTGCCACCATGCTGCTGGTGCTCGGGATAATGAGTGGCATCTGGTGGCAGCAGCGCGGCGCGGCGCGGGAACAGGCTGAAATCAGCCGCAACGCCATGCATGAAATGGCCTTCACCAGCCTCAAGCTGCGTGGCCAGGGACTGACCCAGTTGCTCGCCGATGCGCTGGTGAATCCGCTCTACTATTTCGACACTGTCCGCATTGGCGAGATCGCGCGCTCCGCGCTGCAGCAACCGGATGTGCTGCAGGTCATCGTGTTCGACGCCGAAGGGCGGCTGGTTCACGACGGATCTCACGATATTCCCGGCTTTGGACAGGCGGTAGAGGGGCCACTTCCTTCACCGGACACCAGTACAGAAACGCCAGACGTTCGCTGGAACGAGCATCAGGTGACAGTCGGCCTGCCGATCCGCATTGGTGAGGAGCACATCGGCGGGGTGCGCATCGCACTGTCCTCATCCGGCATGGCGGCGCTGGAGCACGATGCCATTGCCACGCTCTCGCAGCAGAGCGAGCAGGCCATCGGCCGCAACCTGCTGTGGATGGCGGCGCTGTTCGGCGCATTGCTGCTGATTGGCGTGGTGATTTCGCTGGTTCTGTCGCGCGGCGTTCTGCGCCCGATTCGTGACCTTGCCGGCGCCGCCCGGCGCATGGAGTCCGGGAATTTCGACCTGGGTCTGGACAGCCAGCGAAAGGACGAGATTGGTGATCTGATCCGCGCCTTCGCGCACATGAGCGACAGCGTCAGCCGCCACGACCGCGATATCCGTCGCATCGCCTACGGGGACAGCCTCACCGGCCTGCCCAATCGACTGGCCTTCCGTGAGCTGCTGGACGAGAGTCTGCAACAGGCGCATGCAGGCGGCAACGAACTGGCGCTGATGTTTGTCGATCTGGATGACTTCAAGCGCATCAACGACAGCCTTGGCCATGATGCCGGCGACGAAGTGCTGGCCCAGTTTGCCGAACGGATTCGCCAGGGCGTCAAGATGGGAGGCGATCCGAACGCCGTGGTCGCGAGATTCGGCGGCGACGAATTCGTGGTCCGACTGGGTGCTCGCCAGATTCACGACAGCGCGGCCCACGTCGCCGAGGCCATCCTTTCCGAACTCCAGCGCCCGATGCTCTTGCACGGGCGACAGCTGTTTGTCGGTGCCTCCATCGGCATCACGGTGTTCCCGCAGGACGGTCAGAGCTCCAACGTCCTGTTGAAGAATGGCGACATCGCCATGTACCAGGCCAAGCTGGCCGGCAAGAACTGCTTCCGCTTCTACAGCAAGGCGATGGATCAGGCCGTCGGGCGCCGGGTCCAGATCGAACACGATCTTCGCGGTGCCTGGGAGCGCGGCGAGATGCGCCTGGTCTATCAGCCGATCTTCCGGCTGGACAACGGGCAGCTGGTGGGCGCCGAGGCGCTGCTGCGATGGCAGCATCCGGAGCTGGGAATCATCCCGCCTTCGGTGTTCATCGACGTGGCCGAGCAGAGTGGCTTGATCGAAGCGCTGGGTGGTCAGGCGCTGTCGCAGGCATGTCAGTCGGCGTTGCGCTGGGTCCGCGAGGGCAGTGCACCGTTCGTGTCGGTCAACATTTCCGCGCGCCAGCTACGCGCCGGAAACCTTCCCGAGGTCGTCGCCGGCGTGCTTGCCGCAACGGGTCTTCCGCCCGAACGCCTGCACCTGGAGCTTACCGAGACCACGGTGCTTGGCGACGAGCACCAGGCCATCGATACGCTGGCGCGGCTGCGCGAGCTGGGCGTCAAGATCTGGCTCGATGACTTCGGCACCGGCTTTTCCGGTCTCAGCCACCTGCGTCGCGTGCCGGTGGACGGCGTGAAGATCGACCGCAGCTTCGTCGCCGACGTGCTGCGCGATCCCGATGACCTCGCCCTGACCTCGGCGATCATCGCGATGGCCCACTCGCTGGGTATCACCGTGGTCGGCGAAGGCGTCGAGAACGAAGGCCAGTTCGCGGTCCTCAAGGAACGCGGCTGCGACCAGGCCCAGGGCTACTGGCTGGGCCGCCCGATGTCCGGTAGCGAGCTGGCACGGCGGCTGCAGGCCTGAATCCTACTCGTAGGCCGAATCGTGCACCGCGCGCACGGCGCGGCCGCTGGGGTCGATGATGCCTTTCAGCGATTCGTCCCACTCCAGCGCGGCGGCGGTGGAGCAGGCTACTGAAGGACCACCCGGAACGAGCTGCGCGGCCCAGGGCTGCGGGAAGTGCTGTTCGAACAGTTCGCGGTAGAAGTAGGCTTCCCTGGTTGCCGGCGGGTTGTAGGGGAAGCGGAACGCCGCCTTGGCGAACTGCGCGTCGCTGACCTGCGCCTCGGCGTGTGCGCGCAGCGAGTCGATCCAGCTGTAGCCGACGCCGTCGCTGAACTGCTCCTTCTGTCGCCACAGGATGCGATCGGGCAGGTAGCCGGCGAAGGCTTCGCGCAGGAACTGCTTCTCGATGCGCTCGCGCTGCTTTCCGGACAGCTTCACCGACGGATCCAGGCGCATGGCCACGTCGATGAAGTCGCGGTCGAGGAAGGGCACGCGCGTCTCCACGCCCCAGGCCGACATCGACTTGTTGGCGCGCAGGCAGTCGAACAGGTGCAGCGCGTCGAGCTTGCGCACGGTTTCCTCGTGCAGCGCGCGCGCGTCCGGCGCCTTGTGGAAATACAGGTAGCCGCCGAACAGTTCGTCCGAGCCTTCGCCGGACAGCACCATCTTGATGCCCATCGCGCGGATGCGCCGCGCCATCAGGTACATCGGCGTCGATGCACGGATGGTGGTGACGTCGTAGGTTTCCAGGTGATGGATGACGTCGGACAGCGCGTCCAGGCCTTCCTGCACAGTGAAGGTCAGGCCGTGGTGCACGGTGCCGATGTGGTTCGCCACTTCCTTCGCGGCCTTGAGGTCGGGCGAGCCTTCGAGGCCGATGGCGAAGCTGTGCAGCTGCGGCCACCAGGCTTCCGATCGCTCGTCGTCCTCGACGCGGCGCGCGGCGTACTTCTTGGCGATCGCGGCGATCAGCGAGGAATCAAGGCCACCTGACAGCAGCACGCCGTAGGGTACGTCGCTCATCATGTGGCTCTTCACTGCCGTTTCCAGCGCCGAACGCAGCGCGCCGTGGTCGCGGCTGCCGTTCTGTACGGCCTCGAACTCGCGCCAGTCGCGCTGGTACCACGGCTGCGGTTCCGGCCCGATGCGGCTGTCGATGAAGTGGCCCGGCGGGAATTCCTTCGCATCGCGGCAGACCGGT
This sequence comes from Lysobacterales bacterium, assembly GCA_020442545.1. Taxonomy (GTDB): domain Bacteria; phylum Pseudomonadota; class Gammaproteobacteria; order Xanthomonadales; family Xanthomonadaceae; genus JACKOX01. The sequence continues at coordinate 1,708 of JAGRJX010000221.1, read as the reverse complement.
GCCAGCGCCTTCATTTCCGAAGCGACCACCAGCTGACCGTGCTCGTCGTGGCCGTAGTACAGCGGGATGATGCCGATCGGATCGCGGCCGATCAGGTAGCGGCCCTCGGCGGCGTCCCAGAGGATGAACGCATACATGCCGCTGAGATGCTCGAACAGGCCGGCGCCGTGCTTGCGGTACAGCGGCAGGATCACCTCGCAGTCCGAATGCGTGGCGAATTCGTAGTCGGGGAAGTCCGCCCGCAGCTCGCGATGGTTGTAGATCTCGCCATTCACTGCCAGCACCTGCTGGCCGTCATCCGACAGCAGCGGCTGTGCGCCGGAATCCACGCCGACAATGGCCAGGCGCTCGTGCGCCAACACCGCGCGGTCGTTGGCGTAGACACCCGACCAGTCCGGGCCGCGATGGCGCTGGCGGCGGGAAAGGTCCAGCGCCACGCGCCGGGCCTCGGCCACGTCGGTGCCGAGGTCAAGAATGCCGAGGATGGAGCACATGCGAGGATCCAGCTGATTGGGAGGCGGCCCGCGAGTGTAGCCAAGGCGTGGGCGGTTTCCCATGGGTAGCCAACAGCCTGAGATGTGGCCATGAATTCATGGCGGTCTGGAATCGTTCGGGATTGGCCTGTTGTCCTGCTGGCGGTCGTCGATTGGGTGCTTATCGACAACTGGAGTAGGCTGTCCCCGGGGAGCATTGGTTTGGACTTACCGCCGGCGCTGCAGCAGCAACGCGACAGTGCGGCAGGCGGCTGAAATCAAACAGGGGAAAACATGAGTATTCGAATGAATGCTGAAGCGCTTCGCCGTCATCGCGTGCTGGCACTGCTGATTGGCTGCAGTCTGGCATTCGGGCTGCACGCTCAGACGGGCGACATGACTGATCCCGTAGGCTCAATCTTCGGCCGCGCCGCGCCCAATACGCCGATCGTTATCGTCAACGAGAAGACCGGTGAGCGGCATGATTTTATTGTTCGTCCCGATGGCACCTATATCGCGAGGGGCCTGTCGATTGGCAACTACCGCGTCAGCGGCATCGGCGGAGAGGGTACGGAAACGACGGAGGTACGGAAAAATGTCCGTGTTTCCAGCGATACCGCAACACCTGTGTACCTCATTCCCATCCCCGAGTGTGGCAAGGCTTGGCGAGTTTGTCTGGACGGGTCTTACACCGACTTCCTCTACAGCGCGGCATCCGATTCCCCGACGTACCTGCCCACCAACCGGTTGAGCGAAGCATCGGCAAAGCGCGATATCACGGAGTCGGTGCTGCTTGCGCCGGGATCCGTGCGTGGCGACGACTGGTTCGGCAACTTCGCATCCTTCGGTGGCTCGTCGATTGCGGAAAACCGCTACACCGTGAACGGCATCAACGTCACCGATCCGAATAATGGCTACGGTTTCGCGCGCGTGCCGTTCGAGGGCCTTGCCGAGATTGAGGTGACGAGCGGCGGCCTCGATGCCTGGAACGGCGGTGGCATGGGCGGTGTGATCAACCTGACGCCAAAACGCGGCACCAACGATTTCCACGCCGGCGGCAGCATTTACTGGTCACCCGAGATCTTGCGTGAAAGCGATCCCGATCAGTTCGACGGCTTTGGTGATCGCCAGGCCAACAACAGCAGGGACAACGGCTGGGAATACACGGCGAACCTCTGGGCCAGTGGGCCCCTGGTTGAGGATCACCTGTCCTGATTAGCCTCAATCCTCAGCCC
>JAGRJX010000220.1 GCA_020442545.1 Lysobacterales bacterium | reverse complement strand
GGAACGCCGGTGTTTTCGAGGCTGCGGCAAGCAATGCCGCGGCTTGGCAAACAGTCCAGCGCTTCGATAACCGTGGGCGTCGCCCGCGGGAGCGCTAAGTCAAAATCATGCCGGTTGCCGCCCGAAGGCGAGGGCCCGGCCTCGTGCCGGCGCGTCGGATCAATTCACCGACGACACCGTGCGATCACTCGTCGTTCCACGCAGACAGCCGCTCAACCCGCTACCATGCTGGCCGCGGTTGGCGGCGAGTGGGCGGGCGCGGTTTCGACGGGAACTGCGCTGTCCGCGCCAAGTGTTTGAGCGGGCAGCAAAATTAGGACGTCTTCACGCGGGCGGCATTGTATCAATCGGAGCGCCATGACGGCAAACAATAGCAACCGGGGTGCCGGCGGCGGCGTACGAATCGTCAAGATTGATGACGAGCGTGCCGGGCAGCGCCTGGACAACTTCCTGCTGGGTCAGTTAAAAGGTGCGCCCAGGTCGTTGATTTATCGGATATTGCGTACCGGACAAGTGCGCGTGAATGGCGGTCGCGCCAAGGCCGACCAGCGCCTGAATGCTGGCGACAGCGTGCGCATTCCGCCGGTGCGTCTCACAGATTCGCGAGACGATGGCCCCGGCCCGTCGCCAAAACAGGTCGCCGCCATCGAGAAGGCGATCGTCTTCGAGGACGACTGGCTGCTGGCGCTGGGCAAGCCGTCCGGCATCGCTGCCCATGGCGGCAGCGGCGTGCGCTTTGGCGCCATCGAACTGATCCGCGCGGCGCGTCCGAACGCCTCGCTGGAGCTGGTGCATCGACTGGATCGCGACACCTCCGGCCTGCTGCTGATCGCCAAGAAACGCACCGCGCTGCTGCAGCTGCAGGCGCTGATGCGCGACGGCGGCATCACCAAGCAGTATCTGGCGCTGCTGGTCGGACGGCTGAAGGGCGACAGCTTCACCGTCGACCTGCCGCTGGAGCGCGGCAAGCAGGGCGGCGAGCGCATGGTGCGCGTCGGCGACGAGGGCAAGGATTCGGTCAGCCACTTCAAGGTGCTGGAGCGCCGTGGCGGGCACAGCTATGTCGAAGTCCGCATCGATACCGGTCGCACGCATCAGATCCGCGTCCACGCCGCGCATCTCGGTCATCCGTTGGCTGGCGACGACAAGTACGGCGAGCGCGAAGCTAATCGCCGCCTGCGCGAGAAGGCTGGCCTCAAACGCCTGTTCCTGCATGCGGCGTCGCTGGAGTTTGCTCTCGACGAAGGTCGCCGGCCGTACCTGCTGAATGCAGCGCTGCCGGATGATCTGAACGAGGCATTGAACCGGCTTGGTTGAATCCCGCCGGGCGGTGCTCGTCATCTCCCGATCGTCATTCCCGCGCAGGCGGGAAAGCTTCAACTCAGCCAAAGGCTGAGCATCCAGTGGCTTTGCTCTCAGCGCTGCAGCAGGAAGCGGCTGCCGATCTCCGCATTGCGCAGGAGTGTCGGCGACAACAACGTCAGCGCAACGAGTCCCAGCAGCCAGTGCGACAGAATCAGTGGCAGCAACGCGCGATGGCGCTGGCCCAGCCATGCCCAACCGGCGGCGCCGACGCCGCTCAGCAGCATCAGCATCGGGTTCGGGAAGTGCAGCAGCCCGAAGCACAGGGCGCACAGACCAAATACCACGATGCGATCACTGCTCCATGTTTCTGCAGCAGGGCGAATCAGTCGCTGCAGCAGCCATTGCTGCAGGGCGACCCACGGCAGATAGCGCAGCGCCGCGTTGATGCCAGGCGCCTTTCCATCCGCGCCGGCCAACAGCAGCAGGAGACAGATGCCGGCGAACGTCAGCAACGCAGCGGCCCGCCAGGCGTCTGCATGACCGAGCCAGCGCAGCGACGGGGTGCGGGATCCCAGCCAGATGGCCACCAGCAGCCAGCCTCCGAATACAGCGAGCAGGCCGGAGCGGGACACGTCGTCGGGCAATCCGCCGACCGGTAGCAGAATGGCTGCCAGCATCAGCAGCCATGCAGCCATGCCTAAACGTCGAGATGTGCTTGCCCGCCCTCGCGCGACAGTCAGCGCGAGAAGACACAACAAGGTCACCAGGCCGTAGATGATCGCGATTCCCGCCGTGCTCTTCGCGAAGCCGAGCCACCCGCGCAGGATGTCAGTGGCCGCGTTAGCCAGGGCGCTTGTTGATTCCGCCGGTTCAATGGCGGCGCCCGGGAACAGTTCGTGGCTGCTGTCATTCCGGGAAAGCGTCTCACCCAGCGAATCCTCCGGATAGTCGACCAGCCTCACGTTGCCGGATGTGCAGCCGGTCCAGCCGTACGGCTCGCGACCGTAGTAGCAGCGCAGCTCCGGATTGGTGACGAAGTCGGGAGTGAAGCGAAGGAATCGCAGTTGGATGCTGGTGCCTGCGTTGGCTTCAAGCCGAAGCTGCAGGGCCATGACGTCCCAGTCCGGCTCCTGCAGCGCGGACGACGACGGGTCGTCCGCGTCCAGGCTGCCACTGGCAATGCTGCCCATATGCTGCGCGTTGGGAGAAAAGCCGATCAGCCGCCAGTTCACGGGCGCGGATGCCTCGCCGGACAATGAGACGGAGACAAGGCGCGACGTCATCAGTCCGCCCCGGGGCAGTCTCAGCGCCAGCGCGATGGGTTCGCCACTGGACTGCAGCGCGAGCCCTGTCGAACCAATGGCATCGGGGTCGACACCCTCGCTGCCGCCGAGGATGACGGCTTCGCCGCTGCTGAAATCCACGTCAAATGGCGTCGCGCCCGACGCCCAGATGGCGACACGCTGGTCCGCCTGCTCAAACAGCAACGCATGCACAAAACGTCCGGCCAGCCAAAGGCTCGCCATACCGACCAGGCAGATGGCAGCGAGGATGACGAATGAGGAGGTTCGTCGTCCGCCGGCAGCGGAACCGCTCACGGGAGAGGCGTCAGCGATTTGCGTCCGCGTACAGGCGTTGTGCCTTGGCCGCGCAGATCAGGTCGTTCTCGCTGAGGCCGCCGACGTCGTGGGTAGAGAAATGCACCACGCAGCGGTTGTAGTGGACTTCGAGGTCGGGGTGGTGGTCTTCACGATGCGCGATGAAGGCCAGCGCGTTCACGAAGGCCATGGTGCGGTGGTAGTCGTCGAAGTCGAACTGGCGATGCATGGCGTTGCCGCCGGCATCCAGCTTCCAGCCGTCCAGCGCGGCCATGCCTTCATCGCGGCGCGCGTCGGACAGGCGGTGTTCCTCGCCGCGTCGCGGCTGGCAGTGATCATTGGCGAGGGTGTCGAGCAGGGACATGGCGCTTCCGTCGAAGTTTCGAATATGAACAGGAATTGTAGCAAGGCCATCGCCCGGCCAAGGACCAGTCGATACAATAGGCGGCATGGAAAACACCCGATTCGCGGCCGCCGATGATGCGGCCATCAACCTCAGCGACGATGCCCGCCGCTACTTCCTCAAGCTGATCGAAGGGCAGGGCGGCGATGTCGCCGGCATCCGCATGCGCGCCATCAACGCGGGCACGGCGAACGCCGACTGCCAGCTGGAGTTCTGCGAGCAGGATGACCTGGCCGGTGACGAGCTGGGTCTCGATTGCAACGGCTTCACCCTGTTCATCGAAGCCGCCAGCATCGATGCGCTGACCGATGCCGAGATCGAC